>CAYJSB010000007.1:0-17140 GCA_964372805.1 uncultured Candidatus Saccharibacteria bacterium
CGGAGAGACGGAAGTTCTTGGCGAAGACGCCGCCCGCAAACGTAGAGGTCGCGGTGGAATTATAGGTGTCAATCTTTGACGAGAGGATTGAACCCTGCACGCCAAGCTCATTGGTTGGCGTACTTGTGCCAATTCCGACTTTGCCGGTATTGTCTATGATAAACGCCGTACTCGTGGCGCTTGCGGTTGAGGTGCTGATGACAAACAGCGGGAAGTTTGAAAGTGCCGACGTAGAGGTGGCGGCAATGGAAAGGACAGCCCATGGACTCGTCGTGCCGATTCCAATTCTCGTGGCTCCGGCGGGATAGATGGCAAGCGCGTCGGCGGTGGACGTCGCCCACTTGCTGTCAGGAACTCCGCCTCCGCCTCCCGTCGCATCCGTCCCGCAGACAAGATTTCCGTCCGCGTCCGTCTCAAGGGCTTCGGAACAGTTGAGTATTGTCTGGAGTTTGAGGCCTCCGCCCGTGAGTACAAGACCGTTCATGGTAGAAGAGGCGGTAGTGGTGTTGATGCGCGTTGTTTGGACGCCTCCAGCGAAAGTAGAAGTGGCCGTTGAAGTTGAAACGACAACACCAAACTGCCCCCTCCCTCCTTCAATAAAAGAACCGCTTACTCCCGCCTGCGAAAGAACCCCGCCGACAAATGTTGAAGTTGCGCTTCCAGTTACACTGATGGAATTAAATGTGCCGCTTGTTCCGCTTACAGACGTGCCGGAAATACTTCCTCCTGAAATAGCCGTGTTTGCTATGGTCCCGCCGGTAATCGTCGGCAAGCTTATAGCTGTCCCCGAGAGGTTGTCAATCTTTTGGGTGTGCGCCACCGCTTGAGACAAACTTGGATTCGGCGACAGTACGGTTGTGCCGAATGTTCGGCTGGAAAGCGCGTTCAAGTCCGAGGTGAATTTATTCGCGAGAATCTGCAGTCGCGCTTCAAGCTCTTCGGGGCTCATGCCCTTAAATACAATTTCTTCCGTAACTCGCTCGGTTTTGAGATATATATTCTGCGCCGTTGCCGCATCGCGAGGCGCGGCGGGTTGCGATGCGGCCGGCGCCTGCGGTTTCCATGTTACAACTTTATTTTCGGGCAGAAACGCGTACTGCGTCGGCACAATGAAAAGCCGCGCAAGAACAGCATCAACGGCGCGGTTCACGCTTCGCGCAATACTTTTGAAAAATCCTCCCGAGTTTCGAGTGCTTTCAGCAACCGCCGCAATTATTGAGGGTTCGCTTACTTGGACAAATAATTTTTCCGTACCCATAGAATATATAGAAACGTATTCGCGCCCGACATCCTCCGCAAAACCGAGCGGGTCGCGCGAGATTTCTTGCGCGAGCATCCGCGCCGTCTTTATTGTTTTTGAAATCGCAGACGCAGTCCCTCCGCCAACGCGCGCGTACGATTTAACAATCGTTCCAAAATTTTCTTTCGCGTATGACGCAACGCCGGAAACAAACGCGTCAGGAGTCATGTACGGAAGAACTTCCGCGACAGACGCGGCCGCTCTCGCCGCGATGCGATACGCTTCACCAACACTTGTCGTATTTCTGAACACGAGTACGCCCGCCATCAAAAAAAGCGACAAAATAATCGCCCCGATTTTGTTAGCGGTTTGCGGATGCGAAATAATGGAAGGCGCGAATTTTTCAAAATATGGCGATTTAGCCCACGACGGTTTTTTTGTTATCGATTCTGACTCAAGTTTTGGAGTCGCGGCAGAAAGCTCGGGAACTAAAGCCCTATCATCGTGAATATACGAGATTTTCGATTCTTGAGCGGGTTTCTTTATTTGGGCTTTTTCGCTTTTCTTCGCTTTCTTGGATTTTTTTGGCTCTTCCTCATAGATAAGCCCTTCTTTTGCTACACGCATCGCCATCCGCCTTGCATACTGGGATGGAGAGTTTATTTTGAGGTGCTCAAAGAGAGATTCCTCGCCGATATACCAAGCCCTTCCGACTCGAGTAGATTCAATTTTCCCAAGTCTACAAAGTTGTCCGACGTAATCCGTAGCGTAACCGGAAATTTCCGCCGCATTTCGCGACGAAATAAATTTCTTTCCCTCCAAAAATATTTCTCCGTTTGTGCTGTTCATCTTTATTACTAATTTTACCAGACAATCAAGAACCTACTTAAACAAAAAAAGCATAATACTGTGGATAAATATAAATATCTCGGCATCTCGGATATCCGAGATTACACAATCTTCCGAAACATGAGGCTTTTGTGAAACACAGAGAAACACCTCAAGAATATGGGGCAATTTCCACCTCAAAACTTCACAAATTTATTCATCATCTCAACCTCAACTTGGTGTTCAAAAAAACGATCAAACAAAAGAAAACTGTATTTTCCTCCCATTTTGGACATTTAAAAGGCCTAACAGCTTCAAGAACTGCTCCACTTATCAAATTTTGCGACAGAAGGTCCTAGAATATGCCTATTGTGGCTGGAAATAGGCTGAAATTGGCGAAATTATTGGGTCAGGCGAGTGAGGCGTTTGAGAATTACTCATTACGTATGCTAAAACCTATTTCACACATCCGGTTGTGCAATAACACATCACGAGCACGACATAAAAATAGCTATTGCCGGATCGTTAATACACCAAAAAGAGGTCAAAAAACCTAAAAATATACTTCAATATTAAGATGTCTTCATTTTTGCGCAATTACTGTTTCTCAATTGTATATTAATCTCGGATAAAGCAAATAAATCGCTATAAATATAAATATCTCGGGTAGCCGAGATGCGCAATATCTATAAACGTGACATTGTTACACACTATTTAGTGAGTTTCTTGCGAAATAGAAAAATCAGCGGTTTTGAGTAATATAGAAGCTAATCTAAAATAAGTTTGACAATAATTTCCTTAAGAACGCTAGGGTTCGCGCTGCCCTTTGCAGCTTTCATTGATTGGCCTATAAGATGCTGCAGAGACGCCTGCTTCCCCGCCTTATATTCAGAAACAGCTTTGGAATTTTCAAATAATACTTGTGTCACTATCGCTTTCAACGCATCCTCATTGCTTTCTTGGAAAAGAGATTTATCTCTCGCTATAGATCGCGGAGACCCTCCCTTCTCGAACATGATCCGTAAAATATTTTTTGCGCCACGTGACGAGACTTCTTTTTTTCCAATCATTGACATAAGCTCGGCAAAATCTTCAGGCCTAATGCCACTGTCAAACACTTGACGTCCTGAAGCTTTTGATTCTTTCGCGAGTCCGACAAGGTCTGAGGCAAGGTAGTTTGACGCAAGCTGCACCAACGCAGATTCACGCGGACCAGACGCGGATGTACGCGGATGGGTATCTTCCAAAAGACATCGGGCGACATCTTCAAAAAACTTTCCGAGCGTCACGTCGTTCACATATAACTCCACGTCTTCTTTTTTTATCGCAAAGCGAGTAAGCAGTCGTTCTCGTCGCTGCCACGGCAACTCGGGCAATTCTTTGCGCAACACATCCGGCAAGAGTTCCGACATCTCGTGCAATTTTAATTTCGGAATATCAGGATCCGGAAAATATCGATAGTCATGCGATTCTTCTTTTCTTCTTTGCGAAAATGTTTCGTTCACTTCTTCATCCCACCCTCGAGTTTCTTGTATCACTTCCCCGCCTCCATCAATTATTTTTTCCTGGCGCGCGAGTTCAAACTGAATCGCACGCTCAACCGAACGAAACGAATTTAAATTTTTCACTTCCACCTTTTTCCCATACTTCCCTTTCTCCGTGCTCACCGAAATATTTGCTTCGACTCTCATCTGCCCTTTCTCCATGTTTGCATCCGCAACTTTTAAATACCGAAGTAGTAATTGCAACTCTTTAGCAAATCGAACTGCCTCCTGTGCATTGGCAATGACCGGCTCGGTTACAAGTTCCATAAGCGGAACGCCCGCACGATTAAAATCGACGAGACTGTGTTCTCTGTCCCCTTCGACGTGAAAAGATTTAGCGGTGTCTTCTTCCAAATGAATTCGCGTGAGCGCAATTCCTCCAAGCACTCCGCCTTTCACAAGTGGAAACGCGTACTGGCTTATTTGATATCCCTTCGGAATATCAGGATAAAAATAATTCTTCCTATCGAACTCGGAGTAATCGGCAATCTCCCCGCCGACTGATACGCCCACTTTTAAAACGCTCTTCACCGCTTCTTTGTTGGCGGTTGGAAGAGTCCCCGGATGCCCCATACAAACTGGACATACGTTCGTATTCGGTCTTTTTTCTTCCGGATCATTCTTAGAGTTACAGAACATCTTTGTCTCTGTTTTGAGCTCCGCGTGAATCTCCAGCCCAATTGTGGGATAGTATTTCATTGCAAAAAATTCGGCGCCTGCCCCATAGCGCCTGCCCAGTAGGCAACTCGTTGTCCTTTGGGGAGCTTTGCTTTGCTACTGTGGTGAATTTCCGGGCCGATGGCAGGAAAATATTTTGTGCTCATAGGCTTTTTCGCACTCTACTATATCATAATCGTCTAATCGCGCTCATTTTGCAGGACATTTTGGACTCCCCCGCAAGGGGATGCCGCCTAAAATCAGCTTTTCACAGGTTCCTTGCCCTTTGAAAGCATAGAAGGTACGGCGTCAGAAAGTCTTTTTATCGATGGGCTATCCAATATTGAAACCAAAGAAACTATCATTGAGTGCTTTTTTGCCCACACAAGCGCATCTTTCTGCGTCCTGTCCTCAACAAGATCCGACTTTGTTAAAACGATAACCTCTGGCTTCTGCAAAAGCTCCGCGCTGTATTTACCAAGCTCACCTCTTACCGACCTGTATGCTTTCTCAAGGTCTTTCTCTTCAAGAGAAACGCAGTGCAAGAGTATCTTTGTACGCTTCACATGCCGCAAAAATTTATGCCCGAGCCCTTTTCCTTCAGCGGCACCCTCAATTAGTCCCGGAATATCCGCGAGCACAAAATTGTGCATAACTCCAAGATTTGGTTCAAGCGTCGTGAACGCGTACGAACCAACGCGAGCATGCGCGCGCGTCAGCTCATTTAAGATGCTGGATTTTCCGGCGTTCGGCAAACCGATTAGTCCGACGTCGGCGATAAGCTGGAGCTCAATGAAAAAACTTGCGGACTCTCCAATAGCACCTTTGGTACTTTCTTTAGGGCGCTGTCGAACCGAATTCTTAAAATGCGAATTTCCAAATCCGCCAGCACCACCAATAAGCAGAAGCACTCGCTCGCCTTCCTTCAAAAGTTCGAATCGTTCATCGGTATCGCGGTTGATAATTATTGAGCCGACAGGAAGTTCTATGGTGTAATCTTTGCCGTTCGCTCCGTGCATATTATTGCTTTTACCGCCTCCTCCATTTTGCGCCTTGAATTCTTTCACTTGACGAAAACGCGCAAGCGCTCCGATGTCGCGCACCGCGGTAGCATACACACCGCCGCCTTTCCCTCCGTCCCCTCCCGACGGTCCTCCATATTCTCTTCCCTTCTCATGAAGCCAACGGACAACGCCGTCGCCTCCGCGACCCGCGCTTGCCTTTATTTCCGCTTCGTCTATGAAAGCCACGTTAAAAAATCAAAATGTAAATATCAAAAATCAAAATTGCAAGCCAAAAGGACGAACGTCTGAATCTTCGATTTATTATTTTTTATTTTTGAAACATTGCTCTGCATTTTGATATTTAATCTTTAATTTTCCAACGCTCTCGACGCGAGCGCGATAGCGCCAGCACGAGTTTTTGCAATCGCTACAAATAGCTGGTTGTGGCAAAACACCGCGTCTGGCACTCCAGAAATGCGCGCCAGTTCTTCGCCTCGCTTCCCTCCCCACTCTTTCGGGAAATCTTTTCTGTTCCCAGAACCATGCCACAGTTGCCTCACTGCAGAAAGTCCCCACTGCTCTCTTCCGTCGGCATACGGGAAAATAACGTACAACGGCTCCGGATATTTCGATATCACGTGGAACCATGGATATTCAAAATCAAGAACAATAATCCTCTTATCTTTAGCGTTTTTGTAGGCGCGCTCAAGCTCCGGACGCGCTTTTTCCAGTGCGTGCGCATTCACAATCTCACGCTCAATTATTTCTTTCGCGAAAGCAACCATTCTGAAGAATACACCGTCCATATCTCTATCCTTCTCTTCATAAGTACTGACGAAAGAAGCGACAAGGCGATCAATGGTATACGGATAAACGCCCGGCGCCAATTCGGATATTGATAGACCGAGATTGTCAATATAATCAATCGGCTGAACAAGCATCTCGTCAACGACTACAGCAACCTCCTCGGAACCGCTCAAATGGCGACCAAATTTTTTCCAGACAAGTCCGAAGGACGCATATGGTACGCCGTTCTCTCGAGCACCAGCTCCACTAGGCTGGTGGTGATCAAATCTGTTCATTTTCTCGTCATACACACCGCCGACATCGATTACAAAATCAGCCGACGCGGTGATTCCCGGAGCACGGCTGCGAATAAGACGCACTTCCACAGGTTTCCCTTCAAAAATCTTTAAAAGTACTGCGGCAGCAAACACGTCATCCGCGTGGAAGCTCCCGCTGTGTACCGCAACCGTGATTCTATTATCCGCCATAGTATAAGTATGGATGTCCGTTTAATCTTAAAACAACGATGGATTATACGCCAAAACTCACCTTTATACTACCATTCAGGCGGAACAAAACGTATAATAATGAGGATGGCAAGCATAAAATACATTGCCTCCCGTGAAATATTAGATTCTCGAGGAAATCCAACTATCGAGGCAGACGTCAATCTTTCTGACGGCTCGTTCGGACGCGCAAGCGTTCCGTCCGGCGCGTCAACCGGAATTCATGAAGCGGTAGAACTACGCGACGGCGGAAAGCGATATGGCGGCAAGGGCGTAAAAAATGCGGTCGGAAATATTATACGGATTATCACACCGGCCCTGCTTGGAAAAGAATTCACTCAAAGTGTCTTAGACAATACGCTGATTGATCTTGATCGTACCGAACAAAAATCAAAGCTCGGAGCGAACACCATTCTTGCCGTATCTCTCGCGTTTGCAAAATCTTCCGCCGAGAGCAAAAAAATCCAGCTATGGAAATATTTTAATTCACTTTCGCACGGCGCGAATCCGGTTTTGCCAGTACCTATGATGAACATTCTAAACGGAGGAAAACATGCTTCAGGCGGCACTGATATACAAGAGTTCATGGTCGTCCCGACTGCCCCGACTTTTGCCGAGCGCCTTCGCATCGGGACAGAGGTTTATCACGCGCTTGGGAAAATCCTTCGTGAGAAAAAACTCGCGACGCTTGTCGGAGACGAGGGCGGCTATGCGCCGACTCTAGCGACAAACGAAGCCGCACTGTCTCTTCTTGTGTCTGCGATAGAACGCGCGGGTTTTGAGCCCGGGAAACAAGTCTCGCTTGCTATTGATGTCGCCGCATCGGGTCTTTTGAGAAACAACGTATATCAACTTGCATCAGAAAATAAAACTCTAAATGCAAACGAGCTTATCTCTCTTTACGGCCGTTGGATAGAAAAATTCCCGCTTGTCTCCATTGAAGACGGACTTGGCGAAGACGAGTGGAAAGATTGGCAAATATTGACCGCAAAACTCGGTAAAAAAGTGAAGCTGATCGGGGATGACTTGTTCGTTACAAACAAAAAACGCCTTGAGAAGGGCATAATTGAAAAAACGGGAAACAGCATTCTCATTAAACTCAATCAAATCGGCACTGTTTCGGAAACTATTCAGACTGTTTTGAGGGCGCGGGAGGCAGGTTTCTCGCAGATTATCTCGCATCGCTCGGGCGAAACCGAAGATACTGCCATTACGCATCTTGCCGTCGGGCTTGGGACAGGTTGGATTAAAACCGGCGCGCCGTGCCGAGGCGAGCGCACGGCAAAATATAACGAGCTGTTGCGTATTGAAGAAGAACTTAATTCCATATAAAAACGACTCGTGGACAAAACTGCAAAAATTTATCTGTTCCGACACGGCCAAACAACTTTCAACCGAGACGAAAAATTCACCGGGTGGCTTAATCCGCGCTTGACCAAACTCGGCGTAGAAAACGCGCGCGCTATCGCGGAAAAATTAAAAGACAAAAAATTTGAGATTGCCTATCACACCTCATTGGTGCGCTCAAAACAAACTCTGAAGCAAGTTCTTAAATACCACCCCGAATGTAGGAAACTTATCGAGGATGACCGAATGATTGAACGAAACTATGGAGATTTGAATGGACGGACACACGCTGAATTCATTCAGAGCGTGGGAGAAAAGTTATACAAACTTGAGGTAGAAGGAGATCTTATAACTGACATCTCGGAAGAAGGGAGACGAGAGGTAGAAAAATTTCTCGGTGAACAGGAATACAATTTGATTCATCGAGGATTCAACGTACCGCCGCCCGGCGGAGAAAGCTTTGCCATGGTAGAAAAACGCGTAGCGGAATTCATCAAAGACTTGCGCACGCTCGTCAAAAAAGAAGCGCGCAACGTCGCTGTTTCGGCACACGGAAATTCTATCCGATTGTTTCGAAAAATAATGGAAGGGGCATCAATCTCCGAAACCGTAGCGTGGCAAATTCCTTATGATTCGTTTTACGAATACACCGTGGAAACCTAAAGCTTTTTGTTGTGCGAAACCAAAACAGCACATACGCTACGCTGTTGGCTATAGCCAACAGCGTAGCGTATGCTTCCTGGTATGATAAATTATTTTTATCGTTACAAATTACCCTCTTGGGGTGTCATAGCGGTCATCTTCCAGACGCTCAATTTCTTTTTCAATCTTTTTAAGCTCGCCTTTCACCGCAACAATTTCACTCGTTTCTTTTTTTATCTCTTCTTCGGTTTTCTCCATAAATTTCTTTTCGTGACGCAAGCCCGACAGTAAAATGCGGTCTCCAACAAAAAACGAAACAAAAAGACCTGTCATAACCATGATTACTACGCTGATGATTATGGAAGATATTGAAGAAAGCTCAATTTCGTCTGCCAACATCCATATTCCACGCCAAAACAGAACAACGGCCACACCGCCGATAAGGCCGTAAAAAATGGGGTGGCGGCTTAATTTCGCCCGGACATGATCCTCCAGTTTATCAAAAAAGTGTACTGTCCTCTTGATTACTCCTCGTTTTTCTTCCTGCATTACGTTCTATTATACACTACCAACGTCCACAGGCACAGACGCGTTAATAGAAAGCACACAAGAAGCGCGGGCTTGACAAGAGAACTCAAGTAAGTAATCTTGATAACAGAAAAGAAAGGAAACGAATGACAACAAATGTTCAAGTGAGCTTCATGGACAGGGCCGAGCAATTGCTTCGACAAGAAGCGCCAAAAAAAGGGTTATCAGTCTGGAGGGGGCAATGCGCAGGATTTTTCTATCCTAAGGAGAAAACCTTTGAAATCATTGTGGTCGGATTGCTTGAGGAAGGGAAAGACCCGTCGCCTACGCTCACAGAGCTCGCAATCAAATCACCCGACGGCGAAAGTGCTTTCTTTCACACTGACAAAAGAGGCGAATTCTGTCCTCTGGGTGGCGGATGGGACCCGTTCGAGAGATTGAGGAAATACATCGCCGAACTTCCTAATCTGGCATAGCACATTCACGATTCAAGGAGACCTTCCGGTCTCCTTTTTTATTTGCACGAACCCCACTATGTACTAACTCTACGCTATAGCGTACAGTTAGTACATAGTGTTTATACGACAAATTTCCCGTTCTTGTAGATGACTTTTGTTCCTCCGCTCTTTAAGTGTGCCGTCACAATGCGCGGAGCCGTTGAGATGATATCCGTATGAACCGAGGAATCATTGAAACCGAGATTCTCCCAATCTTCCGGCGACATTTCGCCGGGATCGCCGAGATAACAGTCGTGATATGACTTGCCGAGCGCGAGGTGCGTATTGCCATTCGGCCCGCCAATATTCTCATCAAACAATGTCTCTGCCATGAATTTCGTGATGCGCGAGAATCGCTTGTCTGTGAGCGAATACTCCCCTATTTTATCCGCGTGTTGCGTCCGAATCATTTCCTTGAGCACATGCTCGTTCTTGCGCGCTTTCGCTTTTACCACGCGCCCATCTTTAAACTCAAGCTCAATGCCTTCTATGAGCACGCCATATCGATAGAGCGGCTGGTTGAACTTAATCCATCCGTTTGTTCCACGCCAATCGGGCGAGGTGAATAATTCAAAGCTTGGAATATTGCGGCCGCCTCCGCCCATCCATCGGCGCTTTTTCCCGAGGTGAACCCAGAGGTCGGCATCGGGACCTTTGACGTGAAGTTTTTCCATCGGAAGCGCGTTCAACTTCGCGCGTGTTTTTTCAAGCTTCTTATACAACTTTTTCCACTCGGCAATCGGGTCGCGTTTATCCAATAGGCACCCTCTTATGATTTGTTGCCAGTATTGCTTCAGCGACATTCCCGCCTCTTGCGCCTCGGCTTCCGTGCCATAGAGCGCGAGCGTCCACGTGTATTTGCCTTTATTTTCCTTGTCGTTGCGCCAATCCATATACGGTTTCCACGCGAGTCCGCGCCGCATCATTTTTCTCGGCGGGATTCCATCAAGCTCGTGCTTATCCACCTCGCTCAAGATGAAGATGGAGTGGTCGCACTGTTCCACAATACCCCGCGCGTACTTGCGCGGGAAAAAAGAAAGTTGGTGAGGTTTGGCATGCAAAAAGAAATCTCTGTCAAACGGAAACCGGTCGCCCGAGTCTGGCCGATAGTCGCCGATGACGTGTCCGCCGGCTTTGAGAATCGCGATTTTCAATTCCCGATATAACGGCTTCGCGATTTCATACGCGATGAGATGCACGACTTCACCTTTCTTGATTCCCTTTCCGCCGCCAAGCGCGAAGTTCACCAGCACATCGGCGTACCGCTCCAAAATCTTTTTCGTCAGAGTGTACATGGTGACATATTGTATACAAATAATTCTTTCTCGTAAACACGTAAAAGCTATATACACCAGTCTGTTGCTATAGCAACAGACTGGTGTATTAGGGTAAAATACACTAAATGAGTTTCTTTTCCAACAACTCCTTCAAGTACATATCAATATCGGAAAGTTCATCAAGCTCCTTCCGGGGATACCACTTGTATTGATCGTTCTCTTCTGAATCTAAAAGTATTTCCCCTGTGGCTTCTCCAATATACGTCAGGCGTACTATATGCTTTCCTGCGTTTCGCAGAATGTCCTGTGCGGCAATAAATCTCGGTTCTCCAACAATTTCCAACCCAGTCTCCTCTTTCACCTCGCGCCGCAAATTATCGAGCATGGGTTTTCCTGGCTCAATCCTACCGCCTGGAATATCCCACCTACCTTTCACCTCGGGATACTTTTTCTCGGAACGACGCAATAACAGATAGCTGCCTTCTTTGTTTTTTAGAAGGATCTTGACACCAACCTGCAATACTATTTCTCTCTGCGTTGATTTCATCTTCTCTTTTGTTTGCTGGTAGGTCTCCGTTTCTTCGACAAATTCTTCAACACATCTTCCGCTTTCACGATATCTTCCGGATATCCGATCGGCATCCAAAATTCCTGTTCCACCGCAACGACAGGATGACTTTCGACAAGACGACCAATGGCTTCGGAGAGGTAGTACTCGCCACTTACATGTTGCGGCGGTTCAAAACCGAAAATGCGCTCGTCAAGAACAGCGGGACCGGTAACAATTAAATCATTCGTCGGCTGTGCCGGTTTTTCCACGATTGAAACTATTCGTCCATCTTCGGAGAGCTTTACGACGCCGAACCGTTCCGGATTCGGCACCCGCTTCACTAGCACCGAGAGCGGATGCTCCAAGAGCGCTTCCAGATCTTCTTTGCCATGCAGATCATCTGTATAGAGCGAAAGGAAACGCCCGCTTCCAAGTAGATTTTTACATAGTGCAAGCGCTTTGGCTGTTCCATCGAGACGTTCTTGATTTATATACCAAATGCGAAATCGTCCAAACTTTTCGCCAAAGTGAGCTTGAATCTGGTCCGCGCGGTATCCAACCACCAGTATCACTTCATCTATCGCATCAGGGAGTTTATCCAAAAGATGCTCCAGGAGCGGCTTGCCGGAAAGACGGAGCATCGGCTTAGGGGCCGATTTCGTCAACGGCAACATCCGCTTTCCTTCGCCTGCGGCTAAAATAACTGCTCGCATAACACAGTATAGTACCATGTACGCTTAAAAAAGCATTCGGAAAAACACAGGTTGCAACTGCTTTTATGGTACCTGCACACTAAAAAGACATCCTATTTTAATTATGCTGTAGCGGAATTAAAATAGGATCCGGGTTTCGACAAAAAATACTATCAACTTATAACTGAAACGATGACAGGACTTTTTCAAATCCCGGGAGAAGTTTCAACGATTTTAGTTCAGCCGGCAAAAACCATCTATACTCATCTGCTTCCCAGTCAAGTCTTATCTTGTCTGTCACGATATCCACAAGCACCGGGTGCACTATCCATGTTTTTTTGTACTTTGGCTCTTCCTGATGAAAAATTATCCCGAGTTTAATTGACACGATATCGCCACTTTCAATACCCAACTCCTCCCGCAATTCTTCCCTCGCCTTATCTTCCAAACTCTGCGCGTCATCAAGAAAGCCGGAAACACCGCTCCAGCAATCGGGGTACAATTTGAGATTACTGCTCCTGTGCACCAGCAATACCTTGCCGTTGCGCTTCACTACGCAATTGATGACCGGCACCCAGTGAATATCGGCATAGTCCGTCTGTCCTGCCTTTGGCTTGAACTCCTCTCCCGTCATTTTTTCTTTTTGTTATTGAATTTTTCCAAAAGCCACGAGCTTGATTGCACTTTCCCGCCGCGGCCGACATTGTAGACCATTTCGATTCCCAGTTGCTCGCATAAGGCAACCTCCGGCACAGGATCTCCGTCTGGCTTCCTATCCCCTCCATTGGCAAAAATATCCGGCTTTAAACTACGGAGCTCTGCGCACACACTCATATCGGCAGGATTGCGCGGGTGCCTGGTTAAAATAACTTTGTCAACAGAGCGAATTGACTCGATAATCTCTTTGCGTTCCCTCTCGGACATAAACGCATACCCCTTTTTCGCCATAAGCCAATTATCATTGTTTAAAATCACGACGAGCTTATCGCCAAGCTTTCTTGATTCTTTAAACAAGCGAACATGACCAATGTGGATTGGGTCCCAACCACCTGATACAGCCACAACTATCTCTTTTTTATTTATCTTTTTACTTGTTGCCACCATCAAGACTTAAAATCTTCTAAATGAATAAGCGCTGTACGCAAAGCCTGTTTTGTATACCCTTTTCTGTCCAGCCGACCTCTCGTAAAAAAACTTATCGCCCCTTCTTCTGAACCAATGTGTTTTTTGTGCGTGAGGCCATGTTTGAACATCGCCTCGTCCATATCAAAGCCCTCATTCATAACCGAATCAAAGATCTCCTTCTTCGGGAACTCCCACGCACTCGACATTCCGAAATGATACTCCTTACCGTCATAAATAGCACACACGCACACGTCCATATATCCAGTCTTTGTATGTGGCACGGCCATAAGACCGGACTCGAGTCCTATGCTGTAATCGCAATCGACAAAAGCATTCTTAGCCCTATTGACCGCGCCACGAACTGTTTCATCTATTGAACGCGGCTGTGACGGTACCTCGGAATCTGTTTCTACCGACTCAACTTTTGCGTCTGCCAAATGCGGGTACTCGCACAAAATTTCCTCTACCGCGCCAACCTTCACCTTATTTTTTGAGCCAACCTTGATTTTCATAATTTCTTTACCTTGATTATTTGATGCTTCAACACTTTATCCCCCGGACCAAACAGAAATTTTGCCCTAAACTTCTTGCCATCAAGAAACAATGGCACCCAGTATGGGTCATCGGACCACATTTCGTCAAATGGGATTTGATCAGTAGGAAACCATTGCGGACGCATTTCATCGCTCTCCGAAGGCGTACCAGTAAAGTTGGTTGCCTTGAAAATGTGCACTTCCAGAAGCTCCGGATTTCCTTGAAATTCAAATTCAATAACGCCGACTTTCTCAAGCTCACTTACCTCAACGCCAGCCTCCTCGCGTACTTCTCGCTTCGCCGCTTCTTCTATCGTCTCCCATTTCTCAACCTTCCCGCCGAATCCATTCCACCGTCCCGCGCCAAAACCTTTTTTCTTCATACCAAGCAAAACTCTACCCGATTTGCCACCGTAAACTTCGTCACGGTGGCTTGCGTGGGTAGAATTCTTTGAGAACCCTCGGTTCCCAACGCCCTCAGAACAAACTTCGGGCTGCCCTCCTCCACGGGGTGAGAAGCGAATACGCTGATGAATGATACACAGCGTCAAGATCTTTTTATTTCTTATGATGCGTGGCATTGATGAGGCCACATTGTTTATATTTATAGACCTTTCCAGTCGCGGGATTAATCGCTCCGCACGGGCAGGGGTCATTGCGGCCGGGTTCCTTGTGAGCGCCTGTCAGCGCGGCGCCCACGGCGCCGCGCGTAATCTCCGCCGCGCGCTTTCGCACTTCTTCCATTTCTTTATCGCGCGCGGAAAACGCGCCCGGTATTATTCTCGGTATCACACCCAAAATCTGCCCGCCGATGGCTGCCTCCATTTCTTTAAACAAATGCAATCCCTCCTTTTTATATTCCACCAGTGGGTCGCGCTGTCCGTACGCGCGCAAATTCACGCTTCCGCGCAGGTAGTCCATCATTTCAAGGTGATCCACCCACAACATGTCTATCGCCTGCAAAATCACCCGCCGCATTACTGCGTAAAATTCTGCGTCACCGAGTTGTTTCTTCTTTTCGGCAATAAGTGAAACCGCCGCTTTATCTCCCCCTGATATTTTTTCTAAATAGCCGTCTACGGCTTTTGTATCGCCCACCAAAATCGCGCGCCGACGCTCATAAATAGTCTTGCGTTGGTGATTCATCACGTCGTCGTATTCAAGCACGTGCTTGCGCGCGTCAAAATTGAACCCTTCAATTTTCGTCTGCGCCGTTTCAATGGAACGAGTAATCATGCGATTCTCAATCGGCTCATCTTCCGCAACTCCAAGGCGCGCCATCATTGACTTCATAGTATCGCGCGGAAATACTCGCATCAGCTCGTCTTCAAGCGAAACGAAAAACTGCGTCTCGCCCGGGTCGCCTTGGCGGCCGCTTCGGCCGCGCAACTGATTATCAATGCGCCGAGCTTCATGGCGCTCGGTGCCAAGTACAAAAAGTCCGCCCAAATTCTTCACGGCTTCGTACTCTTCTTTACTGGAAGGATTCCCGCCGAGCTTAATGTCCACGCCGCGACCAGCCATGTTCGTCGCAATCGTCACACCGCCTCGCCTGCCAGCTTGCGCGATAATCTCTCCCTCGCGTTCGTGATTCTTGGCGTTTAGCACCTGATGCGGAACGCCTTCACGCGTCAAATACCCTGAAAGAACCTCGTTCTTTTCAATAGATACCGTTCCCACGAGAACGGGCTGGCCCTTCTGGTTCAATTCTTTGATCTTACGCGCTGTCGCAGTAAACTTTCCTTTCTCCGACTGGAAAATAAGGTCGTTCTTGTCTGCGCGCACCATTACTTGATTTGTCGGAATAGCAATCGTATCAAGCCCGTACACTTTAAAAAATTCTTCTTTTGACGTCAGCGCGGTACCGGTCATGCCGGAAAGTTTCTTATAAAGTCGGAAGAAATTTTGAAATGTGATTGACGCAAACGTACGGGACTCTTTCTGAATCACAGCACCCTCTTTCGCCTCAATCGCTTGATGAAGGCCTTCCGACCAGCGGCGGCCCGGCTGCAACCGTCCGGTAAACTCATCAACAATCACCACTTGCCCGCCTGCCTGCGCAGGCAGGTCTGCCTGCGCAGGCAGGTCTTTCACCACATATTCCTTGTCTTTATGGAACAACGCCTTCGCGCGGACGGCAGTTTCCAAATGATGCACGTGCTTGATACCGCGGTCGGTGTAAATATTTTCAATGCCAAGACGCTGTTCCGCTTTCGCGATGCCGGCGTCCGTGAGCGTTACCGCTTTCATCTTTTTATCTATTTCGTAATCCTTATCTTCCTCAAAATCACGGACAAGAGTCGCAAAAGTTTTATATAAATCCTCCGATTCTGATGTCGCCGCACTAATGATGAGCGGCGTGCGGGCCTCGTCAATCAAGATAGAATCTATCTCGTCCACCACGGCATAATGGAAAGGACGTTGGCGAAGCATCTTTTCTTCATACTCAAGATTGTCGCGGAGGTAGTCAAACCCAAATTCATTATTCGTGCCGTACGTGATGTCGGCTTCGTATGCCTCACGACGAGTACACGGTCGCAAAAACTCGTACACAATCTGAAACGAGCCCACTTCATCCCTCTTTTTGTCCAACTCGTCTACGCCATTTTCTGTCTTTGTATTTTCATTTTGATTTTTGATATTTGATTTTTGATTTTGCTTGTGGGCTGGATCATAACGATACGACGAGTCGTGATTGACCACTCCGACGGAAAGTCCGAGCGCGTCGTAAATCTCTCCCATCCACACAGCGTCGCGGCGCGATAGATAATCGTTTACCGTAACAACGTGAACGCCTTTTCCGTCTAGCGCGTTTAGGTATGCCGAGAGCGTCGCGACAAGCGTCTTGCCTTCGCCGGTTTTCATTTCAGCGATTTTTCCTTGGTGCAAAATGATTCCGCCGACAAGCTGAACGTCAAAATGGCGCTGTTTGAGGGTACGCTTCGCCGCCTCGCGAACAGACGCGAATGTTTCGGGAAGCAAGTCATCAAGCGGCTCGCCAGAGGCGAGCCGCTTTTTAAATTCCTCTGTCTTTTCCTTGAGCGCCTCATCGGACAATTTGGAAAACTCGCCCTCAAGACTATTTATGCGCGCAACTATCGGCTCAAGCTTTTTGACGACCTTTTCATTCTCATCCCCGAAAATACGGCTAAATAACGACATGGTGGGGCTATTGTAGCGCGAAAACGCGTTTACGATAAGCCGTTGACAGAAAAACCTTTGTATTCTACAATCTCTGTAGTAAAGTTCTCTGAACACTTGAGGGCTCGAGAAAAGCTCTCACCGGGTTTTTCGATGCCCTAAGAATTCGCGCCTCAACTTCTGGCTCTTTTAATCCGCACGCAGAATTCCCCGCGGCTTGCCGCGGGGATGAATGCGGCGGAG
>CAYJSB010000008.1:0-16542 GCA_964372805.1 uncultured Candidatus Saccharibacteria bacterium
TCGTAACGAACGATAAAAGAAAAGACGCGCTCTTTCGCTCGCTCCGCAATCAGGGCAGGGGGGAAGATATGCAATGGTTTTCTCATGAACGCCTCGGGTATAATTATCGGTTAGATGAGATGAGCGCGGCTGTTGGTCTTGCGCAACTTGAGAAGATTGATTTTCTCATTCGTGAACGGCAGAAGATTGCAAGTTGGTATGACGCGTGTCTGTCTCCGCATTCTTCTCTGCTTCAGGTTCCGCGCGTTGCACCAGGAAATACACATACTTGGTTTTTATATGTGGTCTTGCTGCGAGAGAAGAACCGTCGCGATGCGGTGATCCGTGTGCTGGCGAAGAGAGGAATCAGCACCAAACCCTATCTCCCGTCTATTCATCTGTTGAGATTTTATAGAGAGATATTCGGGTATCGCGAAGGCCTTTTCCCTGTCTCTGAAGAAGTGAGCGATCGAGTGCTTGCTCTTCCGTTTTATATCGGATTAACGAAGAAAGACATTGCTTTTATCTGCCGCTCATTAGTGCGCATCTTATTGTAATTGAGAAGATATGAAGAATCTCTTTAAAAACAAGACGATTTTAGTAACCGGCGGAACTGGGTCCATCGGCTCCGAGATTGTGCGGCAGATTCTCACGCATAAGCCGAAGGTTGTTCGCGTATTTTCACGCCACGAAGAAGGGCATCACAGGCTCATGCAAGAACTCGCCGCGCATACGGAGAAAACGCGTTTCATCATAGGCGACATCCGCGACAAAGAACGGCTCGCGCTAGCGATGGAGGGGGTGGATATTGTATTTCATGCCGCCGCGCTAAAGCATGTGCCGCTGTGCGAATATAACCCATTTGAGGCCGTGAAGACAAACATTGTCGGAACGCAGAATGTGATTGATGTTGCGCGAGAAAAGAAAGTGGAGAAAGTCATCGGTATCTCTACCGACAAGGTGGCGGAACCGGTGAGTGTTCTCGGTGTTTCAAAGCTTATGGCCGAAAAACTCTTTTTAAGTTCGTACTATTACAAAGGCAACAACGAGACCCGGTTTGCTTGTGTGAGATTCGGCAATGTTTTGGGAAGCCGCGGAAGTATTCTTCCGCTCATTAAACGCAAAATCAAAAATGGCGAGGTGGTTACCGTTACCGACCCCGAGATGACGCGCTTTGTGATGACCATACCACAGGCAGTTTCTCTCGTTTTTAGAGCGGCAGAGATGATGCGCGGACAGGAGGTCTTCGTACTCAAGATGCCCGCGGTATTTTTGGGCAACCTGGTCAACGCAGCGGTGAACTATTACGCTCCACTCTTTGGAAAGAAGCCGACAGAAGTAGCGCGCAAGATTATTGGGAAACGAAGGGGGGAGAAGATGCACGAAAAGCTCCTTGCGGATTATGAAATAGACACGACTCTTGAGACCGACACGATGTATATCTTGACTCCTCACGGGTACGCGTTCTCTGAATACATCGCGACTTACCCGGCATCTCCCGTGCTTATGAAAAAGAAAGAGTTTTCATCCGAATTCGCCCGAAAGCTTTCTCTGAAAGAATTACGCGCCCACATTGCCGAAGCAGACCCAATGCGCCCCTCTCACCCTAAATGAAATCTGCACTCTCTATCGTCGTTCCGTGTCACAATGAAGCGGAGAATCTGCCGGTGCTTATTCCACAATTGGTCGCCGCGCTTTCCGCGTTACCGGATGCTCACGAGATTATTGCAGTGGATAACGCCTCTACCGATGATACGCAAAACGCACTGCGAACTCTCTGCGAGAGATTTCCGCGGGTGCGAATGGTCTACGAACCGGAGAAAGGTTTTGGCAGCGCCATTCTTCGGGGTCTGCGGGAGAGCAGTGGCGAGGTAGTGGGCTATATCCACGCCGACAATCAGATGAGTCCCGACGCGATTCTTCGCATCTACCACACACTAAAACAAGATACGCTGGATCTCTGCAAGGCGACACGCATCAATCGGCACGATGGGATGACTCGTTTTATCATTACGAAAGTGTATAATCTTCTTTTTCGGTTGATGTTTGCCGTTACTCTGCGCGACATAAATGGGAGTCCCAAACTCTTTACCCGAAAATTCTTTGAGCGGGCGAAGATAGAGTCGCGCGATTGGTTCATTGACCCCGAGATTATCATCAAGGCAAAGAGAATGGGCGCGAAGATCGGGGAAGTAGAGATTTCCACCTTTCCACGGAAGGCGGGGGTCTCTCAAGTGCGGATGACGACGGTTCTGGAGTTTATCAAGCATATGCTTCGCGAGTATGGAAAAAGGTAAGAAGAATTTCTGGAAGGGGAGACGGGTCTTGGTAACGGGCGCGAATGGTTTTCTTGCCGGCTGGGTGGTGAAGGGTCTGCTTGAACAAGGAGCATCTGTCGTCGCGCTCGTCTATCAAAAGAACTCCGTCTCTATCTTTGAGACCGAGGGACTTAACCGACTCTGCGAAGTCATCTACAGCGACCTACTTGATTTTCAGTCAATGAAGCGCGTGCTTCAGAATCATCAGATTAAGACCGTTTTCCATCTGGGGGCGCAGGCAATCTGTAAAGTTGCTTTCGCAGACCCGACGGGCACGCTGGACGCAAATATACGAGGGACCGCCAACATACTGGAGGCGATACGGGTAACCAATCCCGCCATTGAGGTCATCGTTGCATCGTCCGATAAGGCCTACGGTATTCATAAAAGATTACCCTACCGCGAGGACTTCGCTCTGCACGGAGAGTTCCCCTATGAGGTCTCAAAGAGTTGCGCCGACCTCATCAGCCAGATGTATTTTAAGACCTACAACATTCCCGTCTGCATCGTCCGGAGCGGCAATCTCTATGGGGGAGGTGATGCGCACTTTTCGCGCATCTTCCCCTTTACGATTCACCGGCTTTTGAAAGGACTTCGTCCACTGGTTAACAAAGGGAGTGTGCGCGACTATCTGTATGTTGAAGATGCGGCGCTCGGTTATCGTCTCATTGCTGAACATATAGACCGTTTGAAAGGGGAAGCGTTCAATATCGGTCTTGAGAAGCCCATCTCAAGTGCCAAGGTCATTGATGCAATTCGCGGCGCGATGGGCAAGTCAAACCTCAGACCGATTCAGGTGAATCAAAAGGTTGGCGAGATACCCACTCAGTATCTCTCCAGCGCCAAAATACGCAAGGCCGTGGGGTGGAGACCGACGGTAGATTTGGAGGAGGGAACCAAACGAACGGTGGCGTGGTATCAGGAGTTCTTTAAGAAAAACCGCGTCCGTCTTTCGGATTAATATGGGAGAATCTGTTAAAGTGAACGGGCCGATATTCGTGACTGGAGCCAGCGGGTTTGTGGGGTCGCATCTCGCGCGCGCGCTTGCCTTGCGCCACGAGAAGGTGCATCTGTTGGTACGAAAATCCTCAGACCTCTTTCGGCTCAGAGACATTCTCAAAAAGGTTACGCTCCACTACGGCGATTTGACCGACTCTGACTCTCTCAAAAAGATTATCAGTAAAGTAAAACCGAGAGGCGTCTTTCATCTCGCCGTCTCCAATATGATTGGAGGACTCGGCGCAGAGCACGCCGCTATGGTTGCGACAAATGTCCAAGGAACGATTCAGCTTATGGACATCGCTTCGGCAATAGGTCTTGACTTCTTTGTGACCGCTGGGAGTTTTCTTGAGTACGGGCATAAAGACCATCCGATTGCAGAAGATGAGTGCTACGCGCCGGGAGAACTCTACGGCATCACCAAACTCGCTGGCACGCTCTACGCGCGCGCGCTTGCGCGCGCGAAAGATATGCCCATCATCACGCTTCGCCTCTTCACTCCGTACGGACCGTGGAATGACTCCGGGCGATTAACGCCCACTCTCATTTCTTCTGCGCTCAAAAACGCCCCGATTGCGTTAACTCGGCCGACCATCTCTCGGGACTTTATCTTCGTGAATGATATCGTTGCTCTCTTTTTAGAAGCGGCGGGAAAGGCGGCGAAGTATCGCGGTGAAATCTTCAACTGCGGCTCGGGAGTACGAACACCGCTTGGAGAGGTGGTATCTTATATTCTTAAAGCCACGGGCTCAAAGAGCGAGGTGAGGTGGGGAGAGTTCCGCGCCGTCTCCTACGACAGCGATACTTGGCAGGCAGATATGACCAAGACCTTTTCGCATTTTTCGTGGCGGCCGATGTATCCGCTTCGGGAGGGATTAGACTGCACGATAGAGCACTTTAAAAAGTACAGCAGTTGATGTAGGATATATTACACTCGACTATGAAAACCAGGAATGTACATGTGCCCTATGCCCTCGCGGTCTATGGCAAAGAAGAGATTGCCGCCGTCAATTTGGTCTTGAAGGACCCGACGAAGATTGTTGCCGGTGCCTCTGTCCGCGCATTCGAGCAAAAGATTTCGGCACTCTTCGGCAAAAAATACGGCGTGATGGTTAATTCTGGGTCGTCGGCGAATCTTCTGGCGTTGCGGCTTCTCAATCTCCCGAAGGGCGCTGAGATTATTACTCCTGTCCTCACTTTCTCTACGACGGTCGCACCAATCGTTCAGCTCGGATTCGTGCCGGTCTTTGTGGATGTCCTGCCAGCGACTTACCAGATAGATGTCTCAAAAATTCCCGCACTCATCACCAAAAAGACAAAGGCATTGCTGGTTCCCTCGCTCATCGGCAACCTCCCCGACCTTCTCGCTCTGCGTCATCTCGCGCAGAAACACCGCCTCTCTTTCATAGAGGATTCCTGCGACACACTGGGCGGCAAGTTTTTAGGAAAGCCAACCGGTTTTTACTCCGACATGACCACGACGAGTTTCTATGCCTCGCATATTATTACTGCCGCGGGCGGGGGCGGTATGCTCTGTCTCAATAATAAGAAACTCGCCGAACGCGCGCGCGTCTTGGCGAACTGGGGCAGGGAGTCCACGCTCTTCGGTTCGCACGAAGAATCCGAGTCGCTCGCCAAGCGGATGGCTGGTCGGATTGAGGGGAGACCCTACGACGCCAAATTTATCTTCAGCGAAATCGGCTACAATATGCAGTCCACGGAACTCTGTGGCGCGTTTGGACTCGCACAACTTGCGCGCCTCAATGCATTTAAGAAAAAGCGGCTTCATGTATTTCGGACGCTGTTGAAGTTCTTCGGTCAGTACGAGCGGTTTTTCGTCTTGCCGAAGAGCGACGCGCGCGCCGAGACGGTCTGGCTCGCTTTTCCGCTCACGGTGCGCACTGGCGCGGGTTTTTCTCGCCAAGAAATTACCCGCTATCTTGAAGAGCGGGGGATTCAGACGCGGCCAATCTTTAGCGGCAACATCTTAACACAGCCCGGGTTTAAGAACATAACCGCGAAGACACAGAAAGGAGGATTTCCGGTTGCAGACGACATTATGCGCAACGGATTCCTTATTGGGTGTCATCACGGTCTTCGCGAAGAGCAGCTCCGCTATCTCAAAGAGGTCTTTACCGGGTTTTTGCGCCGATACTCAATGATATGATGCGAACTTTTGTCAGAGAACATCGCGTCATCCTCGCCCTTGCATTTCTGCTCACGCTTATCATCAAGGCGCCCGTTCTCTTTTTCCCCGCCGTAGCTGGCGATGCGTATCAAGGCATCAATATCTATCATCACGCCAACCTCGCCGTTGATGAGGACTTCTATCTCTCGCGCGGCAAGGAGGTGCTTGAGGGTCATTCGTTAGGGAATCCGCTGATGCGGGAAGGGAAGGAGACCAATCCCGACTACTACTTCAATATCACCGAGAAGATATTGGTCGGACCGTTCTATGTGCTGGGACTCGGCGACCGCATCAACATCGCCATACTTTACAACTTTTATAACACCATCGGTCTCTTCGTGCTGATTATACTGATTTATTTCTTTGCATTAGAACTGAAGTCCGACAAGTTATTTGCCGCCGTTGTCGCCATCTTTGTGGTGAGCGGATGTTCTCTACTTGGCTTCCGGGCATTTTTTGAGCCGGTCTTCAATATGTATGGCCGTTCTCTCACCCCCTATATCAGTTCGCTCGCTTTCTTTTCGTACGCGTTCCTCTGTATCCGTGCGCTCAAAAATCCTTCAGTAAGACGCTCACTCGTTGTTGGCGCCGTCTTTGGAGCGATGTCGTATCTCTATTCGTACGCGTGGACATTCACCCTTATCTTCAATGGTTTTTTGTTTCTCATCTATGCTGTCAAAAGGGACTGGCGGCGGGTCAAGCATATTGCGTTCATCTCCGCGGTCGGAATGCTTCTTGCCGCGTACAATGTGGCGCGCACCATCCTCTTCTTCTCTTCTCCGGCGGGACAACAGTTTTTGTATTTTTACGGCGCGTTCTACGGGCACGCTTTGGCGTACAAAAAACTGGGACCGCTCCTCCTGCTCTCTTTTGGTCTCTTCGCGTACAAAAACCGCACTGATAATTCGGTGCCGATTCTCTACGCACTTCTCTTTGCGGGTTGGTTCTCTATCAACCAGCAAATCATTACTGGGGTCAGCATCCAACCCAATCACTATCTTCTGTATTTTACGGTTCCTGTTTTTGTTATTGTGTTTTTGTATGTGTTTTGGTCGTTGGTGAAAAACGAGCGCGCCAAGATGATAGTCGGCATCGTTCTCATTTCGGTATTTCTGATCAATACCTCGGGAGAGCAGTACCGTGCTTTTTCCAGAACTCTTCCGGAGCGGTTATATGAGCAAAATTACCAACCCATTCTGGATATCTTAAAAGCCGCGCCGTACCCCGGTGTCGTGTTCGCTGCCGATGACGACCCAGAATTGCTTGTCACCGTCTATACGCCGCACGATTTATTTTGGCAATGGGGTTTGGCACGATTCAACGACAACCCGCTTGAGCGCCACAAAGATGCGCTGATGGTCTACCTTTTTCTCAATACAGAGGCGCGCAAAGACCCTGGTGCCTATCTCAACCGCATCTTGTCGGAGAAGGAGAATCCCTCTTCGTATCAGCAAATCTATCAAGGCATAGAAGGATTTTATTCCGGCTTCGCCCTTGAGAACTACTATCTGCGTCTGGATCAGAAAGACAAGAATCTCTTGCAACAGCGACGCGAGCTCATCTCTTCTTTGGTGACAGAATATACGATTCTCGCCAAAGACCCCGACGGATTTGAGAAACTTCTGACGCGCTACGGCGTGGACTGGGTGCTCTGGGACAAAAATCGCCAGCCGGAGTGGGACCTCTCGGTCCTGCGCGGCCTGAAGTTGGTCAGCAGGCAGAATAACATATTTCTGTTTGAGCGACTACCGTGACCCTTTTGCCGTTATGACAAACGGACTATTTTGTCAGTTATAAGCGCTGTATGAAGACAACGCTCCACACTTCTCTAAAATTGTTTCACCTCTTCCGCTCTGCCTTCGGCGCCTACCGACTGCAGATTGTCGGTATGACGGCGCTCTCTTTTATCAGCGGCGTTCTGGAGGGAATCGGCATCAACGCGGTCATCCCGCTTCTCTCGTTTATGGGCGGCGGCGGCGGCGCCACCGATACAATTTCTCTGACCATCGCGCATTTCTTCCGATATCTGCATTTGCCCTACAGCGTAAAATCTCTGTTGGCTTTTATTGTGCTTCTTTTTCTGACGAAGACCGTCTTTTTGCTTGTGTCACAGTGGGTAACCGCGCGCATCATGGCCGATTTTGAGAAAAATTCGCGGAATGAACTTTTACGACTCACTTTTACTGCACAGTGGCCCTTTCTGGCGGCTCAAAAAGTCGGACACCTTGACCAGATGCTCACCACCGAGGTCTCGGGAGCGTCATCAATACTCTACTATCTCAGCAGTGTCCTCATTGCGACGGCGAATTTAGTTGTCTACAGTATTCTTGTCTTTAACCTCTCGTCGCAGGTCGCTCTCTTCGCCCTTATTTCCGGTACGGTGATTTTTCTTATCTTCAATCCACTCCTCCGTATCACCAAAGCCGCCGCGAGCACCTTGGTTGACGAAACGAAAAAACTCGCGCACTTCGCGAGCGAGCATCTTATCGGCGCCAAGGTTATCAAGGCGATGAATCTTGAGGAACGGGCTTTAGAGAGAGGGGCCTCGGTGCTTGACACGATGCGGCGCGTGTATATGCGATTGGCATTTCTCAAAAATGTAACCGGGACGACGATTCAATTGGTCGGCATTCTCTTCATTGTGGGACTCTTCGTCTTTTTATATAAAACAGCGGCGTTTCAGCTCGCTTCCTTTGCGGTGGTGGTGTATGCGCTCAATAGAATCTTCAGTAATATTCAATCCGTTCAGATTACGCTGAACACTGTCAGCGCGCAGGTACCGAATCTCGCGAGTTTGTCTCGCTATTTCGGAGCCGCTCGTGCCCATCACGAAGCAACGAACGGGAGTGAACCGTTTCGGTTTGAACGGAACATTGCGTTTTCTGATCTCAATTTTGAGTACCGTCAAGGAGAGCCAGCACTGCATCAGGTCTCATTCTCACTCAAGAAAGGAGAGTTGCTTGGTCTCATTGGACCGTCGGGGGCCGGTAAGACGACCATTGTGGACTTGCTTCTGCGGTTGATTGAACCAAAAAGCGGCACGATAGAAATTGACGGCAGAGATATTTCCACGATTAGTTTGAAGGAATGGCGCGGGAATCTGGGCTATGTCCCGCAGGAGGTCTTTCTCTTGAACGGCACCATAGAGGAGAATATCCGATTCTATGACGCGACACTTCATGAAGAAGATATCGTCCGCGCGGCGCGCGCGGCGAACATTCTGGACTTTATTGAGAGTCAACCCGCAAAGTGGGAGACGCAGGTGGGGGAGCGCGGGCTCGCACTCTCTGGCGGTGAGCGTCAGAGAATCGCGCTTGCCCGCGCGCTCGCGAGCAATCCCCCGATTCTTATTCTAGACGAGGCGACGAGCGCGCTTGACCACGAGTCCGAAGCGTTGATTCAGAAGGCGATTCTCAATCTGCGGGGGCGGACGGCCGTTCTCATCATTGCGCACCGTCTCTCAACCGTTGCGAATGCGGACGCCATTATCGTCTTGGAGAAAGGGCGCGTGGTAGAGCAGGGCTCGCCGTCAGCATTGCTTCGGGATGAGCAGTCGTACTTCGCGAAGGCGCATAAAACGCAGACCTAATTTTTTATGAAATTGTTTTTACTCAACTGGTGGGGAGTGCTCGGTATGCAGGAGGCGGTTCGTGAGCTCTCAAAAAAGCATACGATTGTCTACTGGACGGCTCCAGACATTGGTACGGGGATTGACCCCGCGCTCTTTCCGCAGACGACCTTTCATAACCACCACGACGCGCTTCTCGGTAAGCCCGCTTTCGGTATCTCTCTTGAGGGCTTCCCTCCGCCGAGCGAGGAGTTTATTGTGTCATTCTCCGAGACCGAGAGTGCGGTGCTGACGATGATGAATAAGCGTTTTGAGAAGATGGGGCTTACCGAACGAAAGCGTCTCTACCACACCTATCTGCGGTATTGGTCAGGTGTGCTGAAGCGGTTTCAACCGGACGCGATTATCTTTCCCAATGTCCCGCATACTTGTTATGACTTTGTCGTCTATGCGCTCGCGCAGCGTCTCAAGATTAAGACCATTATGATAGACCCGACCTGGATAACCGACCGAGTGACCATCTTCACCGACTACAAAGAGAGAGGGGGGAAACTTGCGGCGGAGGTTTCCGCGTTATCTTCTGTCTCCGTTTCTCTGGACGACCTACCAGACGATATACGCCGAGCATACGAGTGGCAGACCAATAACACAGAAGACGCGACCCCCGTCTTTCTCCACGCGGTGAAGAAAAAATATGCACAGGGCTGGTTGAGGCGCTCGTTCAGTGTTCTTAAAAATCTCCTCCGCGACAATCTCAAACGGGAGTATAAACGCGTTGCCTCACCGCCCGATTTCGGAGCGCCCTTCGTCTATGTTCCGCTTCATTACCAACCCGAACGAACGACCTGTCCGCAGGGGGGGAGTTTCGTTGACCAGGTCTTGATGATTGAGACGCTCGCTGCCGCACTGCCGGCGGGCTGGCGCATCTTCGTCAAAGAGCATCCCACGCAGTGGCTCTATCGCGGACTAAGATTCTTTAGTTATCGGTATAAAGGATACTATGAAAAGATAGCGGCGATTCCGCACACGACTCTCGTTCCGTTTGATACCAACCACTATATGCTTCTTACGAACGCTACCGCAGTCGCCACACTCACCGGAACCGCAGGGTTTGAGGCAATCTGCCGACTCATACCGGTGCTGGTCTTCGGGTATCCGTGGTATCAGGACTTTCCGGGTCTCTGTAAGGTCCATGATGTCTCTATGTGCGCAGATGCGTTTGCGCGCATCAAAGCAGGCCAGACCTTTACGAAGCAAACAGTATTGGCGTATCTGAAGGCGCTCCAAAACGGTACCTTTCATGCCTATCTTGATTGGAACGGAAAGAAGGTCTCAAAGTTGAGTACTGAAGAAAACACCGCCGCCATTGTGGCCGCTCTTGAATCGGTATTGTCATAACCCGTATGAATCCAAAAACCGCCATTATTATTCAGGCGCGAATGAGCTCCACGCGCCTTCCGGGAAAGGTGATGAAAGACCTCGGGGGGCATCCGGTTTTACGGCATGTGGTGGAAGGGTGCCGCAAGGCGTCGCGGGCAAACCTCGTGATGGTCGCCACCAGTGTGGAGAAAGAAGACACTGTTATTTCGGATTTCTGTACACAAAATGCCATTCCCTGTTACCGCGGGTCCCTGAACAATGTGTTGGAGCGCTACTACGAAGCGGCGCAGTCAGTGAATGCCGAGGTTATCGTCAGAATCACCGCGGATTGCCCCCTCATTGAGGGCACTTTCATTGACCGTTGCATTGACGCGTTTGAGAAGAGCGGGGCGGACTATGCGAGCAATATTCATCCGACACGCACCGTTCCGAAGGGTCTTGATGTGGAGGTCTTCAATTTTCGCGCGCTTGAGAGGGCATATAAAGAGGCAACCGACGCGTACGATAAAGAACATGTGACGCCCTATATTTGGAGGAACACCGCCGAAGCGTTTAAGATCGCACCATCAGTGTGGCCCGACAAACCATACAATGAGACGCAGATTCTCGCCCTTGATTCTCCCGCGGACTATGCGCGGCTGAAGGTGTTCTTCGCTACCAAGCCACTCCCTTTTTCCCTGCGCCCTGCGAGAAAAGAAGATAGTCAGTTTTTGTTTGACCTGCGCAACGAAGAAGCGGTGCGGTGCGTCTCAAGCAATCCTGACCCCATCTCCCTTGAGACGCATCATCACTGGTTTGAGAAGAAACTCGCGAGTAAAGAGAGCGTTATCTTTATCGCCGAAGAAGAAGGCACCTCCTTCGCCCAGACGAGATTTGATATCGTTGATGAAGAGACCGCAGATATAAGCATTGCAGTCATCGCCACGAAGAGAGGAAAAGGATATGGCGCTCTTCTCATTGGGGAGGCAACCAAATGTTTTTTAAGTTTACACCCCAAAGTTTCTTTGGTGCGCGCGTTTATTAAACCAGAGAATGCCGCATCACTCCGCAGTTTTCTAAAAGCGGGCTATCTTGCCGACAGAGAGACGACGCAAAACGGAGTTCGGTTTGTGTTACTAATACGGCGCCGCTGAAGTTATACGAAGCGTATGAATCTCGGATTTCTCAAGGGGAAGATCGTGCTCGTGACCGGGGGGACCGGATCTTTTGGACGACACTTTGTGACAAAAGTGCTGCAGGAAAGTGCCTGCAAGAAGATTATCGTCTTTAGCCGCGACGAACTCAAGCAGCATGAGATGAGACAAGAACTGAACGACCAGACCAACCGCCTCCGATTTTTTATCGGGGATGTGCGCGACTTGTCGCGGCTTAAACGGGCATTTTCTGGAGTGAATATCGTCGTTCATGCGGCCGCCTTAAAGCAAGTGCCGGCGCTGGAATACAATCCCCTTGAGGCCATCAAGACCAATGTCTTGGGTACCCAAAATGTGATTGATGCGGCACTGGACAATGAGGTTAGCAAACTCCTTTTGGTCTCAACCGACAAAGCAGTAAATCCGATCAGCCTCTATGGCGCCACCAAACTGTCGGCGGAAAAGCTCTGTATTGCGGCAAATGTCTACGGAAGAATTACTCGTCCTACTATCTTCAGTGTTGTACGCTACGGAAATGTCTTGGGAAGTAGAGGAAGCATTGTGGAGACGCTCTTAAAACAAAAAGAACAGGGGAAACACATAACAATTACTGACCCTACGATGACCAGATTTTGGCTGAATCTGAAGCAGGCGCATGATTTGGTTCTGTTTGCGTTAGAGAAGATGAAGGGAGGGGAGATATTCATACCAAAGATTCCGAGCATGACGATAGGGAATTTGGTTGATGCCATTATTCCAGATGCGGCCAAGACCACCATCGGGCTCCGAGCTGGCGAGAAGTTACACGAAATACTTCTGACCGACCAAGAGTCAAGACATGCAGTGGAACTCTCAAAATATTTTGTGGTCTTGCCTGAGTTTCCTTTTTGGTCTGGAACGGAACGCTATCGTACCTATTACAGTATAGGGAAAAAAGTTGATGAGAATTTTTGTTATCAGAGCCAGAATAACAAACATTGGCTCACTCAAAAATCACTCAGAAAGTTATTGGCGAAAGTCCTTCCATGATTCCCTACAGCAGGCAACAGATAAGCAAAGAAGACATTGCCGCGGTGGTGAAGGTCTTGCGGTCTGACTGGTTGACTCAAGGGCCGATGGTCGCCGCGTTTGAGAAGGCACTCGCCGCGTACTGCGGCGCGCGGTTTGCCGTTGCGGTCGGGAGCGGAACGGCGGCGCTCCGTCTGGCCTATGAGGCCATCGGTCTTCAGAAAGGAGATGAAATCATTACGAGTCCCAACACATTCGTCGCAACCTCAACTATGGCGCTCGCGTGCGGGGCAACGCCGGTCTTCTGCGATATTCGCTCCGACACGCGGAATATTGATGAGACGAAGATAGAAGCGCTCATCACAAGAAAGACAAAAGCAATCGTGCCGGTGCATTTTGCGGGACACCCCTGCGAAATGGACGCGATTCGTGCGACGGCAAAGAAGCATAATCTTGTGGTGATAGAAGAAGCCTGTCATGCGATTGGCGCGGCGTACAGAGGAAAGAGAATCGGGAGCGAGAGCGATGCGGTGGTCTTTAGTTTCCATCCCGTCAAGCCGATTACCACCGGTGAAGGCGGTGCGATTCTGACGAACAACAAAAAATTGTACGAAAAGATGTGTATGCTACGTACACACGGCATTACCAAAGACCCGAAGAAGACCACAAGCATTGGTGGCTGGTTTTATGAAATGGACGCACTCGGGTTTAATTATCGACTCACCGACATTCAGTGTGCACTCGGGCTCTCGCAACTCAAACGACTGAATCAATTTCAGAAAAGACGGGAAGCAGCAGCGGCATATTACTTCAAGCGGCTCAAAGACGAATCGCATATAACGCTTCCGGTTTCGCTCCCGCATATCAAACACAGCTGGCATCTCTTTGCGATAGAGATAAAAAATAAATCCAAACGCAGAGCGGTCTTTGATTATTTACAGAAGAATGGCATTGGCGTGCAAGTGCACTATATTCCGGTGCACTTCCAGCCCTATTACCAGAAGCTCGGCTTTGGAACAAAGAACTATCCGAACGCAGAAAAGTACTATGCTGGGGCTCTTTCGTTGCCGCTCTTTCCAAGTCTTTCGCGAAAAGAACAGGATTTCGTGATTGAGAAATTACAAGAATCTCTCGAGTTATGAAGATAGGCACACGAAAGATTGGCGCGGGAGAGCCCTGTTTTATGGTTGCGGAACTCTCGGGCAATCACCATCAAAAATATGATGAAGCGGTAGAGCTCGTGAAGGCGGCGAAGGAAGCAGGGGCGGACGCGGTCAAACTCCAGACCTACACGCCCGATACCATCACGCTCAACTCCGACCGAGAATGGTTTCGTGTCGGCGGGGAGGGTAATCCCAAAGATTGGAAAGGGAAGACGCTCTATGAACTGTATCAAGAGGCGTATACGCCATGGGAATGGCAGCCGAAGTTAAAAAAACTCGCGGATGAAATCGGCGTCATTCTATTTTCTACACCATTTGATGAAACCGCAGTTGAGTTTCTGGAAGAGATGTCCGTGCCGTGCTACAAAATTGCTTCATATGAAGCAACCGACTTTGTGCTGTTGCGGAAAGTAGCGAGAACCAAAAAGCCGGTGATTATCTCATTTGGGTACTCAAGCAAGGAAGAGATTCAGTTTGCTTTGGAGACGCTTCGGAAGTTTGGCGCGAAGGAGATTGCGGCGCTTCACTGCGTAACTGGGTATTCAGGCGCCCCTCGTTTGGAGGATATGCATCTTGCAAATATCCGCGACTTGCAGACCCGATTCAAGGTCGTCAGCGGATTTTCGGACAACAACGCGGGAATAGAAATTCCGCTAATGGCCGTTGCATCGGGAGCGAGCATTGTGGAGAAGCACCTCACGCTTGAGAGAAAGGATGGAGGCTCGGACGCGCAGTTTTCTCTGGAGCCCGCAGAACTTAGCGAACTTGTTTCGCGCATTCGTGCATTAGAGAGAGAAAAAAAGAAGATTATCATTCCCTCCGCCGCTATCGGCACGGTGCATTACGGTCCGACAAATGCACTTGAAGAATACAACAAACGCTGGCGCCGTTCGCTCTTCGCGGGACGAAATATTAAAAAAGGAGAACTCTTTACGAAAGAAAATGTGCGGGATGTGCGTCCGGCGTTCGGACTTGAGACAAAGTGCTATGACGAAGTGATTGGCAGACGCGCTGCTCAAGATATAGAGTTCGCAACCCCGCTTTCCTGGGCGATGGTTTCTTGATACGATACGCCGTATGCTGTTACGGCGTTTTTCTTTCTTCCTCATAGCACTGGCCATCCTCTATGGCGTGGTCGTGATGGCGCTCTTTCCTCGCGCCTTTATCATTGACGACACCTACATTACTTTCCGCTATGCGGAGAATTTCGCGCTACACGGCGAATTAAGCTGGAATCTGGGTGAGAAACCGGTGGAGGGCTACACGGGCGTTGCGCTCCCGGTGCTTCTCGCTTTCGGTATCAAAGCAGGTATCTCTCCGGCTGTCGCAACGCGGTCAATCGGCATCTTCTCTTTTTGGCTCTCCTTCCTCGCACTTTTCTTAATTGGTCGCCGCATCCGGCTTTCCCTCATTGGTATCGCGTGTATCCTGCTTCTCTTTGTGACGACGCCGATTCTCTTAACCCATTCCTTCAGCGGTATGGAGACGATGCTTTTTTTGGCGATGATGCTCTGGTCGGCGTACGCGTTCCTGTGCAAAAAAGACACAACCTTATTCGCGCTCCTGCTGCTCACGAGTTTGATTCGCCCAGAAGGGGTTGCGTTTTCCGCTTGTGCGATTATCGCGGCAGGGTGGGGAAGATATCGAGAATCCCCACAGGCGCTCAAAAAGTTTTTGTGGCAGAGTGCACTTTTCTATTTTCTTCCCGCGTTTGCCTACTTTCTGTGGCGGTTCAACTACTACGGCCGGCTCTTGCCCAACACATTCTATGCGAAGTCGGGGGTTGGCTTTCAACCTGAAAAGATTATAGATATTGCCCGATTTCTGCGGCGGTACTTTGCGGCTCCCGTACTTGGGGTCGCGGTGCTCTTCGCTGCAGAGACCGACCGTTTGTGGGCGGTCATAAAAGAATTCTGCCGCGAACGAAAAGCAGTAATCTCTCTCGCCGCTGGCGTCCTCTTTAATTTGATTCTCGTGGCGTCGTTTTCTCATTCGCACCTCACGATGAATTTTTCGCATCGGTTCTACACGATGCTTATGCCGGTTGCGTGGTTGCTGCTCACGCTCGCTTTCAAAGTCGGGCTTTCTACGTTTGCAGGCAACGAAAAAGAGAAGCCGATTCAATATCGGTTTGTCCTCACCGTCTTTGTCCTGCTCATTGTGTATCAAATCGGATTTCAGGTCGTTAAGGTGCAGGATGAGTTTTCCTTTGCCGGCGAGCAGGTGATGTTACAGGCAAATGAGCATACGCTTATCGGTAAGACGCTCCGCACGATTATTCCTGCCGGGGAGACACTCGCGGTGCTCTCCGATGCCGGAGCAATCCCGTATTTTTCTGGTTTGCGCACAGTTGATTTCGGCGGGTTGAATGATGCCTATCTCTCCGATACTTCTCTGCCCATCGCAGACAAAGTAGCATATTTTTATAAAATCCATCCCGGCGTCGCGGTCTTTACCAGTATCAATGAAGAAAAGGTGGTTGAAAGTGATATGACCACCGCGATTATCGCCGACCCGCGGTTCAGCGACTATTCGTTGTTTAGAAAATATATCTTCCCAACGACCGCGTTGAGATATCATGAATTCGTCTATCTCAGAAAAGATCTTGTAGCGCGAGCTCATTAGGTATGATATTGTTCCAGTATGACTTTTTTTGAGAAGGCGCTTATCTGGACGGCGCGCATCGGGGTCTTTGCGGTGCCGTTTATTCCGTTCATCATCAGCGCGAATATGTTCTTTCCCTTCATTACGGGCAAGAACTTCGCGTTTCGCATCATCGTTGAGATTATCTTCGCGGCGTGGATTC
>CAYJSB010000009.1:0-6117 GCA_964372805.1 uncultured Candidatus Saccharibacteria bacterium
CCGAACGCGCTCGCAAGCCCGACTTTAACCGCAGTATTTTCAGTATTCATTTGTTGTTGTTTCTTTCTTTACCCGTCCCATGAGATGAAGTCTCGTCTGGGATTAGGGTCAGTTTTGCCCATTCGCTTTGTTGCGAGTCAGGGTTTGTTCATGTCAATGAATCTGGGGATATGCTACCATGTCCAATAATATTGTCAACTACTCGCCGTTGAGCCGTATTTCGTGTACCATTAGGCGGTCTTTAGTTATTTTCCGCTCCCATTTCGTTGAAGCAGGGACGGGGCGGGCTTTGGAGTTACTAGATAATATCTTTGTACTATGAAAAAGAACCAGTTTGAGCAGATAGAGGACTCGGTGATGAAAGTGGAAAACACAATTCAAATGGACCTTGCGTGCATGAATGTTGAAAAACCGCATGTAACTTCGGAAGAGTTTAGCGAATGGACGATGCAATACGCCGCTCGTTTTAGAGATTTGATTGAATCTCGCCCCGACCTCTTGACGCTGTATAATGATAATCGCGAAGAAGCGCTAAAGCAGATTGAGCATGTTTTATACGCGGAAGAGAAATAGTGTACACATACAAATATGCGCCAAAGCGAACTATTCACAAAAACACGGAAAGAAGCGCCAAAAGACGAGGTTTCAAAGAACGCGAAACTTCTGATTAAGGGCGGTTTTATTTTTAAGGAAATGGCGGGTGTGTATACATTCCTGCCGCTTGGGTTGCGCGTATTAAATAAAGTAAATGCCATCATCCGCGAGGAAATGAATAATGCCGGCGGGCAGGAAATGCTCCTTTCGGCGCTCCAGAACAAGGAAACGTGGGAAAAAACCGACCGATGGGACGACAAGAAAGTAGGCAATTGGTTCAAAACGAAGTTGTCGGGCGGCGGGGAATTGGGTTTAGGGTTTACCCACGAAGAGCCGCTCACACGGCTTATGCGCGACCACATCCGTTCGTTCCGCGATTTGCCGGTGTATCCCTATCAGATTCAGACGAAGTTTCGCAACGAACAGCGCGCGAAGTCGGGTATCATACGAACGCGCGAATTTTTGATGAAGGACCTCTACTCGTTCTCACGCGATAAAAAAGAGCACGAAAAGTTTTATGAGGCGATGAAGCAATCATATAAGACCGTATTCGACCGCGTCGGGCTCGGACCTCTCACTTTCATAACATACGCTTCCGGCGGGACGTTCAGCAAATATTCGCACGAATTCCAGACGGTGTGCGAGACCGGAGAGGACACGATTCATTTGTGCGAAAAATGTTCTGTAGCTGTCAACGAAGAAATCATTGGCGAGCAGTCATCGTGTCCGGAGTGCGGAAACAAAAAGCTTTCAGAAAAGAAGGCGGTTGAAGTCGGGAATATATTTTCTTTAGGCACGCGCTTTTCGGATGCGTTAGGGCTTAACTTTGTAGACGAGGAGAATAAAACCAAACCCGTTGTGATGGGAAGCTATGGCATCGGCCCTTCGCGTCTTATAGGAACGATCGTCGAAATATTTTCCGACGAAAAGAGCATCCTTTGGCCGTCGGCGGTTGCGCCGTTTTCCGCGCACCTCATTCTGCTTGATTCAAAAGACGAGAACGCAGTTTCCAAAGCCGAAGAAGCGTATAATGCGCTCTCGGCGGGAGGAGTTGAAGTTTTGTTTGACGACCGTGATTTGCGCGCGGGCGAGAAATTTGCTGACGCTGATCTTGTCGGTATTCCTCTCCGAATCGTAGTTTCCGCCCGAACCGCAAAAGAAAAGAAACTTGAAGTTCTAAACCGTCGTTCAGGTTCAATCGAGCATGTCCCTCTAAAATCTTTGTTGAAGACTATCAATGGCTAATGTACAGAAAAAAATCAAGGATCAATATGAGAAATATATTCGTTTATTGAGCCACGATCTGGGTATTGATCTTGGAACGGCAAACACGCTCGTATATTTGCGAGGGAAGGGGATTCTTATAAATGAACCATCTGTAGTTGCCGTAAACAAAAAGACAGGGCGCGTCGTGGCGGTGGGCAAAGAAGCGAAAGGAATGCTCGGAAGGACACCGCAGCATATCAGCGCGGTGCGTCCGCTCGTTGAAGGAGTAATTTCCGATTTCGAAGTTACGGAGGAAATGATTTCGTATTTTATGAATAGGTTGCAGGAAGGATCCCGCCGGCTCTTAGGCCCTCGAGTAGTCATCGGTATTCCTTCCGGCGTTACAAATGTCGAGTCGCGTGCCGTGCGTGATGTTGCAAAAAACAGTGGAGCGCGAGAAGTGCATATCGTAGAACAGCCGATGGCGGCGGCTATAGGAATACGGCTTCCCGTCAATGATCCAGTCGGCAATATGATTATCGATATCGGCGGAGGCACGACGGACATAGCGGTAATATCTTTAGGCGGAATCGTTCGTTCGAAAAATCTGAAAATAGCAGGCAATCGTTTGGATGATGAGATTGTCGGGTACATTCGCAGCCAGTTTAAGATACTCATCGGTGAAAAAACCGCAGAAGAGGTGAAGATTTTGATTGGTTCGGCAATTCCACTGGACGAGAAACTTGAGATGACGGTGAAGGGAAGAGATTTGGTTACGGGTCTTCCGCGTGAAGTTGTTATTACAGATGCCGATGTTCGAGAAGCGCTTGCACAGTCGCTTGAGACTATTCTTGAGGCGACGCATGAAGTTCTTGAAATAACTCCGCCAGAGCTTGTGTCCGATATCATGCAGAGAGGCGTTTTTCTTGTCGGAGGAGGCGCGCTTTTAAGAGGAATTGGCGTTTTTTTGGAGCAGAATCTGAAAATTCCCGTGCATGTTGTGGATGATCCGCTGACTGCGGTTGCGCGCGGCGCCGGAATTATTTTGGAAGATTTGGAACGTTTCAGAGAGTCTCTTATAAGAGAAGATGATGAATCCAGTTAGAGATTACATAGTTATGAATTGAGGTTGCGTACCAGAAAATCACGATGGTTGAATACGAACAATTTGTCTCAAAAATAAACGGGAGCGCGCTTAAAATAATAGCCGATGAAAAAAGGTCAAGTATTGCTGCTAATAAAAGATATGGACAGTGCTGTTGTATGCAGGCGCGCTCCTTACCTGCCCGCCAAAGCCAGAGCCGATGGTATCAAGGTGTCTGCAAACAGTGTCGAAAGTATTACGAAAACTAATACGTCCGTGCGCGTCGCTTTAAGGCGATGGCAGGCGGGTCTCTAATCGGGATGAGAATATATCGTAAAGGATGGTCGAGCCGCGTTTTTAGTACGCGCGCATTTATTGCAACCGCATTGTTTGTTTTTATCTTTGGCGCGTTCAAAATTATTTTTCCATCGATACTCCCCAACATTTTATATCAAATTGCGACGCCAATAGTGCGCGGATGGCAAGGTACAATTGACTGGGGATCAGGCCTTTTCGCGAATTTTTATTCCAAACAGAAGTTAACGAACGAAAACGCCGAACTCTCAAGGCTTCTCGGAGAGGCGCAAGAGAAGCTTCTATCGCTCGATCGTTTGCAATCCGATTTTGAATCTTTGAAAGCCGCGTACGATCGGAATGATAAGACGCAAGAGGTGCTTGCTACCGTGCTTCTTGCTCCTCCTATGTCGCCTTACGACACTATCGTTATAGATATTGGCGTAAGGAACGATATTCGGACGGGCGCGCTTGTACGATCTGTTGGCGGCTCTGTAGTCGGGAGAGTTTCGGAAGTATTCCGCGATTTTTCGCTGGTGTCTCTTTTTTCTTCTCCGGGAACGGAAACGTCGGTCCGAATAGGAAAAGATGTAGCGCAGGGGCAGGCGGTTGGAATAGGAAATGGGGAATTTCAAATTATTCTACCGAGAGAACTTTCTGTAGCCGTCGGAGATGCAGTAATCTTTCAGTCGCTTTCCAATTATCCGATCGGTGTTGTACAAACAGTAGAATACCAGGAAGCCGACTTTTTGCAGATTGTTAGTTTCCAAAGCGCGATAAATATACGTCAATTATCGTACCTGTTGGTGGAGATTTCCACTGATCCCGAAAAAGACAATGAGGAATAAGGCCTTTTTAAAAATAATCGCATTCGGGACATTTGTATTGATTGTTCCTATTTTCCCTTGGTGGTCTGTTCTCTTCTTGCTTTTTATCTGTACGGTTCTATTTAAGGCATTTTACATTGGTGTTGCAATAGGTCTTATGATGGATATTATGTACGGGGCAATGTCAGGTTTCGGATTTCCATTTCTCTTTACAGTACTTTCCTTTATTCTTGTTTTTCTAATCCCTCTTGCAAAAAGATATTTTGCGTTTCCCAGCGCGCTCGATTTTTAGATTGAGCACTCTTGTCGTATGATACATAAATATGAAACGGTTATTCTCTCGTAAGCCGAAAAATAAACTGGGAGATGGGCACTCGCGCAATGAGATAGCGCCCGAAGAGATATTTCTTGATGCCGGCAACCTGCCTAAATTTGATGTCTATCAGTTTGAGGGACGTTTGGAAAAGCCGATTTCGCGCCGAATCATCATTATCACCGGCGCGTTCTTCCTGCTTATCTGTTTGACGCTTTTAGCCCGTGCATATGCGTTACAGGTAAACAACGGCGAAGAGTATCGGATTTTAGGCGAGAAAAATAGTCTTCGCTCGAGCGTTATATTCGCGCCGCGCGGACTTATCGAGGATCGCAATGGAATCGCATTGGTATCAAATAAATCAAACGAAGTTCATCCTGAATATCCGTCGCGTGAGTATATCGCCGGTAGCGGATTCGCGCATCTCCTCGGCTTTGTTAGTTATCCAAAAAAGGACACATCTGGGGTCTATTTTCGTGAGGATTATATAGGAAAAAGCGGCGTAGAGGCATACTACGACGCTCTTCTTAAAGGGCAAAATGGACTGAAAATAAGCGAAGAGAATGCGCTTGGAGAAATAGAGTCGGAGAGCGTCGCGCGATTTCCACGATCCGGAATGAAGCTCACGCTTTCTGTTGATTCGCTCCTTCAGAGGAAGCTGCATTCACTTATGCGGGCACTCTCTGTGGAACGGGGATTTTCCGGAGGTGCCGCGGCGCTAATGGACGTTTCAAGCGGAGAAATACTTGCGCTAACGAGTTTTCCCGAGTTTGATTCGACAATAATTTCGGAAGGGGAAAATGATAAGTCTATCAATGAATATATTACTGATAAGCGGGAGCCGTTTCTAGATCGAGCCGTTGACGGGCTATACACGCCAGGCTCTGTAGTAAAGCCGTTCATAGCAGTGGGAGCTTTGATTGAGAAAATCATAACGCCGGATAAAAGAATTCTAAGCACTGGATCCATCTCTATACCGAACCCGTATAACCCCGATAAGAAATCGGTGTTTAGGGATTGGAAAGCGCACGGCTATGTTGATATGCGAGAAGCTATAGCCGTCTCGTCCGATGTGTACTTTTACGAAGTTGGCGGGGGATTTGAAGATCAACAGGGGCTTGGGATAGGAAGATTGAAAAAATATTTTAAGCTTTTCGGTCTGGGAACGGCCGAAGACGGGAATTTTTTGCTTGATGTCGCGGGCACGATTCCTGATCCGGCATGGAAAGCGGAGAAGTTTGACGGGGAGCCGTGGCGCATTGGCGACACTTACAATACATCTATCGGGCAATACGGCATGCAAGTTACTCCTGTTCAAGCGGTGCGCGCGATAGCGGCGATAGCGAACGGCGGAACATTGCTTGAACCGACCGTGATTAAAGACGGCAACCGCGGAAGAAATTTCGAAAGACAGCTTGGAATTCCGTCCGAAGTGCTGAGCGTAGTGCAGGATGGAATGCGTGGGGCCGTGCTATTTGGCACAGCTCTAAACCTGAACGTCTGGTCTGTGGAGGTTGCCGCAAAAACCGGTACAGCCGAACTTGGTGCCAACAAGCAGTACGTAAACTCGTGGGTAGTGGGATTTTTCCCGTATGAAAAACCTCGTTACGCGTTTGCGGTTTTAATGGAACGCGGTCCGCATGACAACACGGTTGGGGCTCTTTATGTGATGCGGCAATTTATGGATTGGCTGCCGACGGAAGCGCCCGAATATATCGCTCGCCCTCTCGATTAAGAGCGGAGTGCTCCAGCGCCACGAAGCTGATAGTCGCCTCGCGACGAAAAACGCACAAGTCGCT
>CAYJSB010000009.1:6217-8662 GCA_964372805.1 uncultured Candidatus Saccharibacteria bacterium
GCCCTGCCTGCCGGCAGGCAGGTCGGCTCCTTCAGCTTCGGGCGCTTCCCGCAACGCTCTAAATCGAGAGGACTCGCTTAAGGTTTACGAAACCCACAGAAATTATTCTCCACGATAGTGTGCGTTTGTTTGCGAGCATGGAGAAAGGCCCACACGAGAATACCGTCGGCGCGCTCTATGCTATGCGCTGTTTCTTTGAGCGCTCCCAAACGCTTCACTTTCTTCTCAAAACCTGCTATCATAACGGCGGATTTTAATGTATTAATTGCATCTATCACTATGATTCAGGAAAGCGAATATTTAACAAAAGAGAAGTTTGAAGAGCTTCAAAAAGAGCTTGAACACTTAAAAACAAACAAGCGCAAGGAAGTCGCGGAGAGTTTGGAGTACGCTAAAGGGCTTGGCGATTTGTCGGAAAACTCCGAATATCACGAGGCGCGCGAATTGCAGGCAAATATAGAGGACCGCATCAAGAAACTTGAAGAAATATTGCAGTCTGCGGTTATTCTTTCAGATAAGCACGGAAGCACGGTAAGCATCGGTTCGGCAGTTGTAGTTCAAAAAACCGCAAGTAATGGAAAACAGACTTTCACTCTAGTCGGTTCCGAGGAAGTTGATATTAAGAATGGAAAGATATCCAGCCACTCTCCGTTCGGTAGCGCGCTTTTAGGAAAACGAAAGGGCGATGTAGTGCAATTCCAATCTCCGTCAGGCGCTGTCAGTTATACAATACTCGAAGTCAAATAGATTCCTATGGCTTCACTAGAAGAATTAAGAAATACGCGCCTCGCAAAGCTTGGACGCTTGAAAAAGGCAGGCATGGAATCGCACCCGTCGCGCGTTCCGCGCGACGCAAATATTGCCGATGTGATAAAAGACTTTGAAAGTTTTTCCAAAAAAAGGAAGCCGATTTCGCTTGCCGGCCGCGTGATGGCAATCAGGGCGCAGGGAGGGATTACGTTTCTAAATATTACGGATGGCACAGGTATGTTCCAAGCATTGCTAAAGGAGGGTGATACGCCCGCCGATACGCTGAATCTTTTTGGCGAGACAGTGGACATCGGAGATTTTATTTCCATAACCGGAACCCTTTTTGTCACGAAGCGCGGCGAAAAGACTCTCCTAGTGAAAAGCTGGACGATGGCCGCAAAGGCACTTCTTCCTCTTCCGGAGAAATGGCATGGCCTTTCGGACACAGAGGAACGGTTTCGCAAACGCTACTTGGACCTTTTGATGAACGATGGCGTGAAAGGACGTTTTGAATTACGCTCTCGCATAATTTCAGAAATCAGGAAGTTTTATGACTCTCACGGATACATAGAAGTTGAAACTCCGCGACTCCAGTCGATTGCCGGCGGTGCTACTGCTCGGCCATTTGTGACGCATCACAATGCGCTTGATGTTGATTTCTACCTGACCATCGCGCAGGAGTTGTATCTCAAACAACTACTTGTCGGGGGTTTTAATAAAGTCTATGAAATAGGACGCAAGTTTCGGAACGAGGGCATTGATGCGACGCATAATCCCGAGTTTACGATGCTTGAGTCAAATGAAGCATACGCGGATGCCGAAAGCCAGATGGAATTTATAGAGGAGTTGATGCGCAGTCTTACCAAGTCATTATTTGGTGGGACGATAGTTTCATATGGAGGTGAGAAGATAGATTTCAAAAAAAAGTTTGCGCGAGTACCGTTTTTGGAACTCATCCGTAAATATGGAGGTGTGAGCAACCCCGAGCATATTTCCAGAAAAGACCTTGAGAGGCGGGCTGGGGAAATAGGTGTGGAGGTTTCTCCTTCAGAGAGTGATGAAAAAATCATGGACGGTATTTATAAGAAGGTTGCGCGTCCAAAACTGATACAGCCGATATTTATTATTGATTATCCGGTTGAGTTCAATCCGTTCGCAAAGCGTAAAATGGACAATCCAAAATTGATTGATAGGTTCCAGCTTCTTGTCGGGGGACTTGAGCTTGTGAATGCGTTTTCGGAGCTGAATAATCCGCTTGACCAAAAAGAGCGTTACGAGGAGCAGGACCGACGAAAGAAAAAAGGAGAGGGTGACGTGTCCCCGAGCGACAAGGTTTATCTTGAAGCGATGGAGTATGGTATGCCGCCCAACGGGGGGATTGGCATCGGCATTGATCGGCTCGCGATGCTTTTCACCGATTCAAAAAATGTCCGGGAAGTCATATTGTTCCCCACTCTGCGCCCAAGGGGCGCAGACGCGGACTGACGCAGATTCACCCGCCAAAATTTCTGGAAGAAACTTAGGCGGGCAAGCGCGGACCGACGCGGACGAAATTTTTTCCAGCCTTTGTTACGATATATCGTAACAAACAGGGTGTAAGGGAAAGGGTTTAGTGTGTAGACAACAACAGCTCATACGCTACAGATAAGCTATAGCAACAGCGTAGCGTATGTGTGAATATAAAAAAGCGGCGCG
>CAYJSB010000009.1:8762-16030 GCA_964372805.1 uncultured Candidatus Saccharibacteria bacterium
TGTGGATAACTGTGTTTGTCAGGTTACACGAGGTGGTATAGAATAGTAGACCAGTGGGAAAGAGTGGGCTAAAACAAATTCCTATGGAATTGTTTGCCCGACCATTTTTATCTTCGAGAAAAAGTGGTTTAGGGAAAATTTTAGGTGGAGTTGCAAGCCGAGGATTTTACACCACGTGGAATATAAACCGTCAGGTTTATATTTGCGAAGCAAATATATTACGCGGGGTAGATGATTTTCTAAAGCTCACTTCGTTCGCTAACAAAATCAATCATGCTTATCGGAGAATACTCTCATACATTTGACGAGAAGAGCAGGATTTCGCTTCCGGCGAAGTTTCGAAAGGAAATGGGCTCAAAAGTCGTCGTTGCCCCCGGCATTGACGGTTGTCTCTTTATCTTTACGGAGAAAGAGTGGAAGCAGTTCACGGAGCGTCTCTCTCGCCCGGATTCCTCCTCGTCGGTTTTGCAGGCGGACAACAGAAACTTCAACCGTCTCGTCATCGGTCGGGCGGTGGAGGCGGGGATCGATTCGATAGGGCGCATTTTGATTCCGGAACATCTCAAGGCGCACGCGGGACTCAAAGTGCGCGCGGTACTTGTCGGCATCATCAATCGCGTTGAAATCTGGGATGCGGCGCATTGGGAGAAATACCGCAAAGCGTTCGAAAAGAAAACCGATGTGATGGCGGAGAAGCTCAATTCCGCGGGAATCATCTGATATATGCGAAAGACTTCAATGAGCGGGCACGAAGCAGTTCTTTTACAAGAAGCAATAGATGGTTTAAATCTTCGCGATGGGGGAGTGTTCGTTGACGCGACGCTTGGAAATGCGGGACACATGCTTGAGGCTTTCAAGAGGTTCGGGAAGTCTGTGGCGTATATCGGAATAGATGCGGACCGTGAACGAATTGCGGTTGCGAAAGACGCGCTTTTGAAAGCGGGATGCGAGGCGAAGGTATTCAATGAGAACTTTCGGAATCTTGACGCGGTGATAAAGCAGTCGGGCGCGAGCGAAGCGAGCGCCATATTGTTTGATCTCGGACTTAATAGCGAGCAATTGGAGTCATCCGGCAGAGGATTTTCTTTTCTTCGTGATGAGCCACTCCTAATGACATTTGCGAAACCTGAAAGCGGAATACTTACTGCACGAAAGATTGTAAACCAGTACGATGCAGAATCACTTGAACAGATATTTCGCGATTATGGTGAGGAACGGCAAGCGAAGAGCATCGCAAGGGCGATTGTTGAGTCAAGAAAGGATGGCTCGATCAATACAACGTTTGAGCTTATCAATGCGATACAGAAAGGATATCGAGGAAAGTATCCGCGTTCAATTCATTTCGCGACGAGAGCATTTCAAGCCATACGTATTGCGGCGAATGACGAACTAGGCGCTTTGTCCGAAGGCATAACGAAGGGTTTGGGGGCGCTAGGACACGGCGGTCGGATGGCGGTGATAGCGTTCCACAGCATTGAAGATCGAATTGTGAAACGGTATTTCAGAAAATGCGCAGACGAAGGACGGGCAATTTTAATTACAAAAAAACCGATAACGCCGTCCGACGATGAATGTGAAAATAATCCTCGCGCGCGAAGCGCAAAATTAAGGGTTCTGGAAAAAATTTAAATTACTCTCATTACTTATTACAAACTACTTTCAACTTACTAATCAAAATGAATCCAGTTAGAGATTACACAGTTATGAATAAATTATCTTAATCTGGAATACCAATATGAAAATTACACGGATAGAATGTCCAGAAAACAACGAGAGCGCGCATAAATGCAAAACAATGAATCAAGGTCAAATATTACTACTAACGAACGATAGGAACAGTGTCGAAAGTATTACGAAAACTAATACGTCCGTGCGCGTCGCTTTAATTTAAGGCGATGGCAGGCGGGTCTCTAACGGGATGAAAAGAGTCGCAGAAAACATAATAATGTCACATGCCATAAGGGCAAGTCTCGCTTGGACGCTTGTTGCCGGCTGTCTTGCCGCCATAGTTTTGTATGCATTTCTTGTTAATAAAGCTATATTTCAGGCCGTGGAAGCGAAACAACTTTCATCGTCTATCGGAGAAATTTCTGCCCGGTTAAATGTTTTGCAATCTAAATATATCTCCGTACAAAGCGGAGCGACTATCGCAAAGGCGAGAGAGCTTGGATTTTCGGAGATAACAAATCAGCGGTTTATATCGCGCAAATCTTTGAGTAGCATACTTTCGCTGCGCGATGAAATCTAGTCCTTTCGGCCGCATACGCATTATCTGGATACTGGTTGCGTTAACCACAGCGGTTTTTATATTTCGATTGTATTGGCTTCAGGTTGTTCAAAGCAGCGTATACGCCGATCAGGCGCTGCATCAATACGCTTCCGCATCGGGAAGCGTTTTTGAGCGAGGAAGTATATTTTTGAAAGACAAGGATGGAAATCTTTTTTCTGCGGCTACTCTTAAATCTGGATTTGTCCTTGCAATAAAGCCTTCGGAGGTGCCTGACGCGTCAGTTGCGTATGACGAACTTTCAAAATATGTTGAGCTTAATCGGGATGATTTTCTGGTACGTGCTTCAAAAAAGGAAGATGTGTATGAAGAAATAGCGCATCGGCTTGGCAGTGAAACTGCCGAGGCAATACGCTCTCTAAAATTGCCCTGGATTGTATTAAGCCGTGAGAAATGGCGTTTTTATCCTGCAGGGAATCTAGCGGCACACGCAATCGGTTTTGTTGGGTATCAGGGGGACGTGCTCGGCGGGCGCTACGGGCTTGAGCGATATTACGAAGACGTTTTGATTCGGTCTAATCGCGATCCGTATCGAAATTTCTTTCTGGACATATTTTCTACCGTTAAGCGCGCGGCCACTAATGGTCTTCAGGGCGACATTATTTCAAGCATAGATCCTAAGGTGCAGGCAGTCTTGGAAAGCACGCTCGATGGCGTGAACAAGCTTTGGCAGCCGGACAGTATGGGCGGTATTATTATAAATCCGAAAAACGGGGAAACGTATGCCATTGCTGTCTTGCCGAATTTTGATCCAAATACATATTCATCAGAAAAAAACTCACGCGTGTTTTCAAATCCAGTAATTGAGAGTGTTTATGAAATGGGTTCTATCATCAAGCCGATTACGATGGCAATTGGAATAGATACGGGTGCTGTAACAGCCAGTACAACATATAATGACGAAGGAACACTCTTTGTGGATGGTTCTTGGCTTTCAAATTTTGACAAGCGAGGGAGGGGCAAAGTAAATATGCAGGAAGTATTAAACCAGTCGTTAAATACCGGGGCGGTATTTGTAGAGCGGTCTGTCGGAAATGCGAGGTTTGCCGAATATCTTAGAAAGCTAGGGTTTGGTGAAGAAACAGGGATAGATCTTCCGAGTGAAACTCATGGGCTTATAGAAAACCTTAAAAGTCCGCGTGATATAGAATATGCAACAGCTTCGTTTGGGCAGGGAATCGCATTGACTCCGATTGAGACTGTCCGCGCGCTTTCAGCGCTTGGCAACAGGGGATGGTTAATTACACCACATCTTGTAAAAGAAGTTCGCTACGATGGAGGAATCACTCGCTCGGTTGCTCCTGAAGACAAAAAAAGAATATTTCAAGGTTCCACCTCCGAAGAAATTTCGCGTATGCTTGTAAAAGTATTTGACGATGCGCTTCTTCACGGCGCGGTCAAAATGCAGAATTACAGCATTGCGGCAAAAACCGGTACGGCACAAATTGCGCGCGAGGAAGGCGGCGGGTATTACGAAGACAGATACTTGCACTCATTTTTCGGTTATTTTCCCGCATATGATCCCGACTTTCTTGTATTTCTATTTGCGGTCTATCCAAAAGGCGCGCAATACGCTTCGGAAACATTGACGTATCCGTTTGTTGATATAGCAAAGTTCCTGATAACATATTATAGGATTCCGCCAGACAGATAGCAGTCATGTAGCATGTAACAAAAAACAAGCGACTTGAAACAAGAGTCGTGAAGCTGTAAGCTGTATAGCAATGATAAAGGCGAGTTTGAAAAAGATTATCGTTTTTCTGCTTACTGCCGAAGCGAAATCAGTTCTGAAGAAATACAAACCGCGTATTGTCGCGATTACGGGAAGCGTCGGAAAGACGTCCGCTAAAGACGCGATTTATGCCGCGCTTTCCGCCGATGCGTTCGTTCGAAAGAGCGAAAAAAGTTTCAATAGCGAAATCGGAGTTCCGCTTACGATTTTGGGCAGACCAAATGCGTGGATGAATCCATTGGCCTGGATTTCGAATATTTTTTTGGGTTTGTTACTTGTGGTATTCAGGCAAAAGTATCCAGAGTGGTTGATTCTTGAGGTTGGCGCGGATAGGCCGGGCGATATAAAAAATATCGCAAAGTGGCTCGTTCCGGACATTGTTGTTGTAACACGTTTTGCTGATGTGCCAGTGCATGTCGAGTATTTTAAATCTCCAGACGCCGTATTTGCTGAAAAGGCGGAACTTGTAAAGGCGTTGCGCGAGGATGGCACACTCGTTCTCTCAAAAGACGATGAGAAAGTCGCTAAACTCGCGTCGTTGTCTCCGAAAGCAAAATTGCTCACATTCGGATTTTCTCGAGGCGCAGATATCCATGGATCGAAAATATCCGTTTTATATGAAGGAGGGGGAGAACATCGGCATCCTGCCGGAATGAAATATTCCATTCAGCACCAAGATAAAACCGCAGTCGTTAAGATACAAAATACGATAGGAAAACAGGCGTTATTCGCGTCGCTTGCGGGTATAGCTGTTGGCCTGTCTCTTGGGAAAGATTTAGAACAGCTTGCGGGCGCGATTCCGTTGCACGAAAGCGCGCCTGGCCGCATGAAGCTTGTCGAAGGATTGAAGGAATCACTAATCATCGACGATACCTATAATTCCTCGCCCGTTGCAGTTCGCGAGGCGCTCGACGGTATTTTTACGCTAAAGATTAAAGGAAGAAGATTCGCCGTTTTGGGGGACATGCTTGAATTGGGGCGGTACTCCGTCTCCGAACACAAATCAATCGGCTCATACGTTGCAGGAAAAGTAGATATGCTGATAACGGTTGGCGTCCGTTCGCGCGACACGGTATTTGGAGCGATCGAGGCGGGTATGGAAGCGTCGCGCATCATGCAATTTGACGATTCGTATCAGGCCGGAAAAGCTTTGCAGGCTCTCTTGCATTCCGGAGATGTAATTTTAATAAAAGGTTCGCAGGGAATACGGATGGAGCGTGCGGTTGAAGAAATTATGGCGCATCCGGAGGAAAAGGAGAAGTTGCTCGTCAGGCAAGAGACTGAATGGCGGAATCGTTAATCGTGTAGCTTGCCCGCCTAAATTTTGCCCCAAGCAAAGCTTAGGCGGGCAAATAATGTGTAACGTGCGATCTGGTTATTGACAAATAAACAGATTGGGCGTACAATATAAAAGTACACAGTTCTTTCAAAATTGCGAATTTCTTTTGGTCGTGGAATCAGACTCATGTATGCAGCTTTGTGATTCTGGTTCTGCGACCAAAGACTAATCGATAAGGCAAGTCAGGTTCTTCGGGTATGAAGAAGTGATGAAGCTACGACCAATCTTGGTGCGGAACAAAATATGAAAACTGCAACATTGGCTCAGATCGGCGGACTATCCGGAAGTGTCGGCGACGATCTAGGGAGACAGAGGATAAAGTTGGACGGAGATGCCATTCAACTGGCTCTCAACGATCCTAAACATCCGTTTCGCGTAGAGACGAGGGATCTGGCCATGAAATACTTTCCCTTGGGGAAGATTGAATCGCCTGGAATTCTCACTCTGCTTCCTTTCACTCCGGAAAAGTTTGTCTGCACGATCTGGTGCGGCCCAGCGAAAGGCAATGGCTTGGAGGGAAAAGAGGAGCAGGATGAGAGATCCCTTCTCAAAACCTCCTTTGATCCGGCGACAATCACCGAGGCTAATCTCCAAACCGGTCTCGAGGGGGATGAGGTAGTCATTTCAGGAGAAGTCAAGCGAGCTCGGGTCATTCTCAAGATGATTCAGGCGGATGCGAGATTTGCTCAGACACTTCTCGAGGAAGAAGGGCAAAAAACACTTCGCTTCCTGCACGACACTCTCGAGATTACTTGGCTTGAGTTTCTGGGCACGGTTCTTCGTCGCCCGAACGGCAACCGCTATACGCTCTGCCTCTATCGCCGGGACGATGGCTCGTGGTACCGGTACTCCGACTGGCTCGATAACTCTCGCGATGCCGACAATCCCGCTCTCGGTTTCGCAAGTTAGCTCTCAGGCTTGGCCACTCGGTTCTCTCGAACCTTCTGACCTTAGACCTGTATTCGATTTATCGATCACTGTGGGTGATGTACTCTCAAGAAGTCCCGTGTCGCTACCAAGCACACGGGCTTTTTCTTTTATATTTTAATTTTTGCTATACTAAAAACGGTAATAGGCGAGTATGAAAGAGATCAGAATTTTTTTTGATTTCTTTCTGCCGAAACCAGTATCCGTATGTCGAGAGTGTTTAAGATTATGGTTTTAAACAGAGTGATATACGCAGAACTTTCATAAAAAATGAAAATACTTGGTATAGAGTGCCAACGCATTAGCTCAGTGGGTCATTCTACTGAATGATATACGAAATAATATTCAATCCTAAGCTTTTCCAAAAGAGATTCAAGGGGTGGTGGCATAGACGGCATTCTATACAATTACGCGATCTTCAACCGCTGGAACGATGAGCGCAAGGTGAACGTTAACCGCAACGACAACGATTGGAACGACAACTGGTGGTTCGCCGGTGTCCGCAACCCTTTCCTTTTTTGCAAATACCATTGGACTTATTCTACCTTAAACATAAAAACAAACCACCCCTGCCCGTGAGGACAGAGGTGGTGCTGTTAGTAGCTGGAGTGTACACTATTAACTTCTGATAGGCAAGGGGTTATCCACAGAAGAAATTATGGCGCATCCGGAGGAGAAGGAACGGATTTTGGTTAGGCAGGAAGAAGAGTGGACTAAACGCTGACAAACGCAGATGGACAGATAAGAAAAAGCGGTATTTTACGCCATTCCGCACATACGGACGCGTGTTCTGATATAGAAGTATACTCCCAAGATTTTACCAATCAACTGGTACCGTGCTATTCTCTTGAACTTTTCTGTGTTATACGTTATAAGTTATACGTTGTGAGATAGCGGCCTCATCGTCTAGCCTGGTCTAGGACACGGCGTTCTCAACGCTGGAACTCGGGTTCAAATCCCGATGAGGTCAAAAATTGTGTAAA
>CAYJSB010000010.1:0-8278 GCA_964372805.1 uncultured Candidatus Saccharibacteria bacterium
TGCAGCGGAGGGTATGTGACATTTCATATTAGCTATGGCGGTCATGGATTCGGCTCTTTCTTTTATTATTATAGCAACGGTTTCCGGCCTATCGTTGGAAGTCCGAAAAACATTAACAACTGGCTCGGATTTTATGACTCGTTTGGAGCCATTCTTAGGTGCTGGAAGCGGAAAGCATTCTTTTGTGTCCCCATTATACCCGTCGCGAATGCGCCAAAAAATCCAATCGGTTTTTCTATGTGGCCTTGATAGCGCGAACGTGTTGCCAAAATTGTTACTTGTACGATATATCGTACAAACCAACTCACTATCTATAGACCATTAACCAGCTTTGCGCGCGAGCCGTGAAGCGAGAGCGCGCCATTTTGAGGGAGGCAACTCCTCGGCGCGCGCGTTTTCGCCGATGTCCAAACGTGAAAATATTTCCTGAATCGTTTCTTTTGGCGCCAGAGCCGATAAATTATTCGCAAGTTTCTTGCGTTTTTGCGAAAAGCCGATGCGCAACACTTCAAAAAACCGGTCTTCGTTTGAATGTCTGAAAAAATCTTTTGAGATATCGCTTATCAAAAGCACCGCGGAATCCACGCGCGGTTGCGGAGTGAAAAGCGAGGCGGAAACATTTTGCACGAACGTAGGATTGCCGTACGCCTTGACCGAAATTGAGAGAATGCTTTCCTTGCCGTCGCGCGCCATTATTCTCTGCACAACCTCTTTCTGTAAAATAAGTACCATGCGCGACGGCGCGGTTGGATGCGATAAAAAATATCGGAGAAATTGTCCGGTCAGATAATATGGGATATTCGCTACTATTTTGTAGCCCCAATGTTGCAGTAGTTCGTTTGAAGGATTGAACTCAAGAATATCACCCTCGATAAGTTTGAGTTTTCCTTCCGCGATTTCGCGGCGAAATTTGAGTGACAAAAACATTATAAGCCGCGGGTCCTTTTCAATCGCGATTACCTGCCGCGCGCAGGAGAGCAACGCGCCCGTAAGAATGCCTTTCCCCGGCCCCGCTTCCACGACAATGTCACGCGAGCCGATTTTGCCCGCATCAACCATGGCGTCTATAACCTGCCGCGACGTAATGAAGTTTTGTCCCAGTCTTTTGTGCGTTTTAAATACCATTACCGCTTGAGTCTACTCATTTTTTGGGTTTCGTGAAGGGCTCAATCAAATTTAATAACTTTGAGGTAATTTGTCGGAGGAGATTCAAGGCGGCATGGAATATCCTCAAGATCCGATAGAAATTCGGACGGCGCGTTTATGATTCGCGTTCCGAAGATGGTGCGGACGTTTGTGTACGATAAAAATATGCGTTTCCGAGCGCGTGTTAGGGCAACGTAAAAAAGACGCCGTTCCTCTTCCGCTTCGCCGATGTTCTGTCTTCTAATTTCGCGAGGATGCGGAAATAAATCCTGTTCAAGTCCGGTGATAAAGACGCAATCGAACTCAAGCCCTTTTGATGCGTGCACCGTCATCAAACGAACCGCATCCGTGTCTTCTTTAAGTTCGTCCTGCTCGCTTCTAAGCGCAACGTCAGAGAGAAATGTCTGCATCGCTGTTTCCTTTGGAAGCCGATTATAAGAAGCTGCGACTGTCGCAAGCTCGCGGATATTCTCAAGACGCTCTTTGTCTTCTTCGCTTCCGTGCGAAAGAACTTTTTCAAGGCCGCTTTCCTGTATTACGAACCTGACTGCGTCGGACGGTTTTTGTTTCATCGATTCGCGTATGCGCGCCAGCAATTTTCTAAACTCGGTAACTTTCGCGCGCTGGCCTACGTTCAGCTCTCCCTCTTTGCCGGCTAAGACTTTTAAAAAAGTTAATTTACCTATTCCGCGCGGCGGGACATTGATGACGCGTTTCAAGTCGCCCGTGCTTTCCGGATTTTCAGCGGCGCGCAAAAACGAAAGCACGTCTTTTACTTCTCTGCGTTCAAAAAAGCGCGTTCCGAGCACCTGATATGGAACGCGCGCCTCCAAAAAAGCCTGCTCGAGCGCGCGCGATTGGAAATTCGCGCGGTAAAGAACGGCGATTTCCCGCGCAGGCGTGCCGTTTGCGATAAGTTCCTCCGCTTTATGGGCCACAAAAGACGCCTCATCATTTTCGTCATACGCCGAATAAATCCCAATCGGTTCGCCGGCTTCTTTGCTCCCGCGAAGCGTCTTTTCATAGCGCACCGTATTTTTTTTGATAATTGCATTCGCGGCGTCAAGAACTGTTTTGGTGGAGCGGTAATTTTCTTCAAGTATGACGACTGTCGTTCCGGGGAAATCGCGTTCGAAGTGCAGTAGATTTTTTATGTGCGCTCCGCGCCATGTGTAAATCGTCTGGTCGATATCGCCGACGACGAAAAGTTCTTTGCGCGGTTCGGCGAGGAGTCGAACAAGCTCGTATTGCACGCGGTTTGTATCCTGGTATTCGTCCACGTGGATATGCGTCCAGCGCGCGCGGAGCGTGTCGCGTACGTCGGTATTTTTTTCAATAAGGCGCACTGTTTCAAGCAGGAGGTCGTCAAAGTCAAGAGCTTTTTGTTTTTTGAGAAGAGCGTCGTATCGTTCCCATATTTTACCCACCATGTCGTTTCCAAAATCTTCTCCCGTATCTTCTGTAAGAGACGACGATGATTTCAGGCTCCCTTTTTCTCTGGAGATCCTTGATAGGATTTTCGCGGGTTCTATTTGTTTCGTGTCGATTCCAAGCTCAACCATCGCGTCTTTGACTGCTTGTCTTGAGTTTGAGCGGTCAAAAATTGTGAATCGAGTGGGGATTCCGGTTTTTTCGCCGTGTTCGCGCAAAATATTCACGCACAAACCATGAAAAGTACTCAAAAACGGGATATTTGGGTGCGTATCCCTCCGAATTACCCTATCCTGCGAAAGCATATGCAAAACGCGGTTGCGCATTTCTCCTGCGGCTTTGTTGGTGAAAGTGACGGCAAGAATGGTTTCGGGGGGCACGCCGTTTTTTATGAGATGAACGATGCGCGACGTTATGGTTTTTGTCTTTCCTGCGCCTGCTCCGGCAAGCACAAGAACAGACCCGGTCGCTTTAACGGCTTTCAGTTGGGCCTCATTCAAGTCGCGCAGGTATTCTGCAGTTTTCCTACCTTTTTCTTCTTCCATAAGATTGATTCCAACTATAACACATTTGAAGGCGTGGCCTTATTTATGGGTATTTTGACAAATTAGTGGCGATATCCACACAATACGCATTTTTTCGTTGACTTAAACTTCCTTGGGGGTATATTGGATAGCGTAGCTTGTACGGGAGTTTTGATTATACGGCTCTGCTGGGCCGTTATTCCAGAAAATACAGGTTTACTAGCTAATTTTAGGCTTATATTTACTTTTAGACATGACCCAACGGTCCACTTAAAGACAGGTTCTGGGCTGGAGGCGAAAAAGTCGTTATTTTTGGCCGTTAAATTACTGCGGCTTGTCTTCTTTGGCATTGTTCTCGCACTGCCATTTTTTGCATACGCAAGCATTCTTTCGATGATCTCCGATCTCTTTGGCATAATGAATGTTGAAGCAGAGTCTATTTCAACGATAAATTCGCAGACCATTGCTCTTTTACAGGCGCCAGTACACCCAGACCCATTATCTTACGCTAAAGGGGGTGGCGACATTTCAATTGTTGGAGGAGTGGCGCTCTTGTCCGACAGTGGTCCTAATGGCGGCCCTGCCGATATTGAAAGCTCGAACAACAAGAGCGGCAATATAAGCGTCTATGTTGTTCGTGAAGGAGACACGCTTTCACAAATCGCGAAGATGTTTGGCGTTACGACAAACACCATTGCATGGAATAACGACATCCAAAGGGGTGTGATCCGACCAGGTCAGACCCTTATTATTTTGCCGATTTCTGGCGTAAGCCACACAGTAAAAAGCGGGGACACTATAGCAAGCATTGCGAAACAATACAAAGCCGATGCCGAAGAAATACGCCAATACAATCAATTAACCGACGGAGCTACGCTTGCCGTCGGTTCTGTTATTGTTGTACCTGACGGAGTTATGGCGCCGGTTGCAGTTTCTCCTGTTACTTCCAACCTGCGCGGGGCGGGAGGTACGGAGTATGTCGGCTATTACATGAGACCAATTATTGGCTGGAGGAAAACGCAGGGTTTGCACGGATATAACGGCGTTGACTTGGCGAATTATTACGGTGCGCCCGTACTTGCGTCGGCTATGGGAGAAGTTATTATCGCACGTTCAGGCGGATATAACGGAGGATACGGAAGTTATGTTGTCATCAGCCATTCAAACGGCACGCAAACATTGTACGGCCATTTGAGCGCGGTTCTTGTTGCTGTTGGGCAATATGTAGCGCAGGGACAAGTCATTGGCAACACAGGCTCGACAGGAAAATCTACCGGTCCGCATCTCCATTTTGAAATCCGCGGGGCTAGGAATCCGTTTTGAAAAAGCTTTTAGCTTTCGGAAAAAGAAAGCCCCGCAGTATGAGGGCGTGGCTTACGTTCAGCGGGCAATGAACCTTGCTTTTCTTGATTGACGTTCAAACCTATCAAGGTCGCGAAGGATTTTTTCCGTGCGTTTTTGTGACTGTCTGTCCATCCGTTCCAACTTTGCCTTGTTTGGAAGCCTACTTGGAATTTTTGTAATATCTTGTTGTCGCATAATATTCCTTCTTTCTGCTAATAAACTTATCATATCGGGCAAATTATTTCTATGGCTTTTCAACATCCTTTCCAAGGTTCAACCTTGGAATTTGAAACAAGCGGGGTGTTTTTTATAAAAAAGCCACACAACTGCTCGTGCGGCTCGTGCGGTCTGAAGATTTTTACTTATTACTACTAAACGCTAGTGGGATGAGTGCTTTGCCGTTGTACCGGTTTGAAAGCTCCAAGCACTAAGCCATAAGCTAAAAGCTCTGCATCTTTGGTCGGTACGACAGTGCTTCCATGAGGTGCGATTGTTTGATGTCATCCGATTCTTCGAGGTCGGCGATGGTGCGGGCGAGCTTCAATACACGATGATATCCCCGTCCCGAGAGATTTAACTTTGAAGCGGAAGCGTCAAAGATGGCGCGGAGTTTTGGCGTAAGTTTAATATTCTTGTCTATGTCGCGCGGGCCGATTTCGCTATTCGTTTTGTACGAAAGCCCCGCTTTTTGGAAGCGGTCGGCCTGAACGGCGCGCGCCGCCTGTATTTTCTTGCGCGCCGCCTCGCTTGAGTCTCCTTTCCGTGCCTCGCCCGAGAGCACTTTGTATTCCACGTTTGAAACCTCGGTCCACATATCGATTCGGTCCATTACCGGGCCCGAAATCTTTCTCCTATATTTGATGAGCTGTTGGGGTGTGCAGATACATTCGCGTCGAGAGCCATAATTGCCGCACGGACACGGATTCATCGCGGCGATTAGGGTAAATTGCGCGGGAAACGACGCGCTTCCCTTCACGCGCGTGATTGAAATCGTTCTGTCTTCAAGCGGCTGTCGCAGCGCTTCAATGACGCGATGTTCAAATTCGGGAAACTCATCCAAAAAAAGAACGCCTCGGTGCGCGAGCGTGATTTCGCCGGGTTTCGGAACAGTTCCTCCGCCCGCGATAGCGATGTGCGACGCGGTGTGATGCGGAGAACGAAACGGCGGAGCTGTTACAAGATCGCCCTTCAGGGTTCCTGCCACCGAATGTATTGCGGTGACTTCAAGCGCTTCATCAAAAGAAAGTGGTGGCAAAAGCGCGGCGAATGCGCGCGCAAGCATGGTTTTTCCTGTTCCTGGCGGTCCGTACATCGCGAGGTTGTGCGCTCCGGCGGCCGCGATGATAAGCCCGCGCTTTGCGGTTTCCTGCCCTTTCACGTCGGAAAGATCAACTGCGCTTTCGCGGACGCCAAGTTCGATTTCTGTTTTTGGCTGGACCCGTAATAATTTTTTTTCGATGCGAGGTATGTGTTTCTCCTCATTTCTTTCGAGCGTTTTTGGGATGAGATGTGCGATTGCTTGCGTGAGCGATTCGACGACGTAAATAGCTATGCCGTCGATAAGCGCGGCCTCGCGCGCGTTTTCTTTCGGAACGAATACTTCGGTGAATCCCTCGCGTTTTGCAGCTTTTACGAGAGGCAGTGTTCCGGTTATCGGGCGCAGATGTCCGTCAAGCGCAAGTTCTCCTAGAAAAAGTCTTTTTTCCGGCTTAAAGCGCACATCTTCGGACGCAAGGAGATAGCCGAGCGCCACCGCAAGGTCGAAATGAGAACCTTCCTTTTTTATGTCGGCTGGCGCGAGGGAAATGACAACTTTTTGATTTTTTCTCTTCGGCGACTTGAAGCCGGAATTTTTTATCGCAGACGAAACTCTGTCGCGTGCTTCCTCGACTGCTTTGTCGGGAAGCCCGACAATCGCGAATGCGTGGAGCCCTTTCGATAAATCAACCTCAACATCAATTATAGAAGCGTCCAAAAGCGTTGTCTGCGCGCTTTGGACTTTAGCAAATGACATATATCATGTAACAAAATTCATGTAACAAAAACAAACCACTACTATCGTGCACCGCGCATTTTTTTGTCGCTTGATACATGCCGTATGACCATTGCTACATGTGTGCTTGGCAGGTCGTTGCGGCAGGATTTGCTTCAAGGCGTTTTTCTTCAGTCGGTTTTTGGCAGACTTGGCAGAGTCCATACGTTCCGTTTTCAATGTTCTTCAGCGCCGCCTTTATTTCGTTCAGGCGAATCTCAAGCTGTTTTAAAATGGCGGTATTTTCCTCGTAGGATTCTATCTTGTCGGCGACTTCATTTGAGTCAGCGGCGATTGTATCCATTTTGTCCGGCACTGCTTCCCAATCTTTCGGGTTTGTCGGATTTATTCTTCCAACCGAACGCAGTTCCACTTCGAGTTTCTGAAGCTCTTTTTCAAGTTTGTCTTTCATTTTTTCCAGAAATTGTTTATTCATCCCGATAGTGAAATTTTGGTTTTATAATAAATTATCTGACTAATTTCCAACCAAACATCGTTCATAGTCAACGCCCATAGTCGCATTTTTCTGGTTGCAACGCAACGAACCAAAATTCTACTACGGGATTCATTTTTTTGTTCCGCTTATGATAACAGACTGTGAGTATTGCAACAACCGGCTATTTAATAAGTTTCGCAAGGCGCAATTTGTTTACCAGCTCGGCGAATGTTTTCTCACTTGTGGTTATGACGATAGTTGCCTGATCGACGAATGCATACATGAAAATCGTTTTATCGTTTTGGTTTGCCACTACGCGAGCGTCGATATTTAAAACGACTTTATCGCGAAAAACTTGTTTGTCCACGTCTGTGCCGAGATACGCGATTGTAGAAGTTGAAAGGCGCGGCAGGGGTCCATTTCCCTCGACAAAGGCTCGCCCTGCCTCGCGGTAAAAATCAACTTCTCCGCGCAAGAGCCCGTCATACGCGATTTCATAAGAGTTTGTGCGCAGAACTACAAACGGCTGGTTGCCGTCATATCCCATAAGTCCGAAAACGAAATTGCGTTCAAGCGAGCGAGCGAATGCCGAAGGCAGGCTTGGTGATATTTTCGAAAGAAATTCGCCTGCGGAAAGCGCGCGCGCAATTTCGTTTTCGCGCACCGAAAAAGTTATTGCCTCGGTTGAATTGACGCGCAAAGTTGCGGCATCACGCTCGCGTACGATGGCGTCCACCGCGTCTTTCTGCGTAAATTTCGTGAGGTCTATATTTTTATATACATCTATCGCGATGACTGGCTTGCCGGTTATTGTTACTGGCGCCGGTGGCAACGCTTTGGGACGAAAAAGGAGATAAGCACCGGCAGTAATTATTCCGGATAAAACGACAATTCCGCTTATGATCAGCAAAAGCCTGTTTCGTCCCTCGTGTTCGGGTTCCGGCTCTGGAATTATCGTCTGCGCAACCACTTCGGGTTCTCTCGGGCGCATTTGTTCGGCAGTGGCAATATCAACCGTTCCGATTCTTTGCCTTCTCATCGCCTCAAGAGCGTCAGACTCAAAAGTTCGCAGAGCTTTTATCTGCTCCTCCTGCGTTTTTGCTTCAAGCGGCTGTTTTTCGTTTGGATCTTCTACGTTGTCTGCCATTTGCCCTATATCATAGCGCACTCGAAAGGAATTATGAATTAAGAGTGAAGAATTTTGAACAAAAAACAAAGCAAAACAGCCCCGTTTCGCGGGGCTGTTTTTGAAATCTGTAGAGGTTTGACCTCTACGGGGGGGCCTGTGGGGGGTCTGTAGCGGTCTATCCTCTACAGTCCTAGGTGCCTCTTGGTTCGACTCGGTTGCCGCGGGGGGGTCGAGCG
>CAYJSB010000010.1:8288-15175 GCA_964372805.1 uncultured Candidatus Saccharibacteria bacterium
TAACAGCCGGTTTTCGCGGGGGTTTTTTTGTAATATCTATTGTTTTTACCACTACTGAGATATATGTTTAGGTCAAACCTCTACAGACCTAGTTGAATCTTAGTTAGAATCGTTTTCCGCGGTGGGGTCGATCGTGGTGTGGTCGCGGACCTCCTCTGTCGAGTCCGCTTGATGCTCCGGCTGGCTTCTTGCCGTTGAAGAAATTGGGGTCGGCGGATTTGATTGAGAGATTGAGTCGTCCCTTTTCATCCACCTCACGTACAATGACAGGCACTTTGTCCCCTTCTTTGACAAGATCGGTAACGCGGTCAACGCGCCACGGCGCCATTTCAGAGACATGAACAAGGCCCTCCGCGCTGTAGCCGATTTTGACGAACGCGCCGAAGTCCATGATGCGCGCCACTTCCCCTTCAAAACGCTCGCCTGGCAGGTATTCCCTGGTCATGTCACGTACGATTTCAAACGCCGCCTCAGCGGAACCGTTCTTACCGGTGATAAAGATGCTTCCATCGTCCTCGATATCGATTTGCGCGCCGGTTTTCTCCATAATCCCGTTGATGGTCTTGCCACCGCCTCCGATAACGAGCCCGATCTGGTCCACTTTCACCTTAAGAATCAGGATTTTCGGCGCATTCGGATTTATATCCGCGCGCGGCGCCGAGATTTCTTTTTCAATGACGTCAAGGATTTTGAGTCGCGCTTGTTTCGCTTTTTCAAACGCCTCCGTGAGGATTTTTACCGTCACGCCGTTTACTTTGACGTCCATCTGCACGGCAGTGACTCCCTCGCGCGTACCCGCGACTTTGAAATCCATATCGCCATGATGGTCTTCCGGCCCTTGAATGTCCGTCAGAATCTTGTATTTTTGATTTTTGATATTTGATTTTTGATCTAGCATAAGTCCCGACGCGATGCCGGCAACCGGCCGTGTGATGGGAACGCCGGCGTCCATGAGCGCAAGCGTTGAACCGCAGACGCTTCCCATAGAGGTTGAGCCGTTTGAGGAGAACGCTTCAGAGACGATTCTGATTGTGTACGGGAATTTTTCAGCTGTAGGAAGAACTGCGACGAGCGCTTTTTCGGCAAGCGCGCCGTGCCCGATCATTCGGCGGTTCATGCCGCCGAGGCGTCCGGTCTCTCCGGTTGAGAACGGTGGAAAGTTATAGTGGTGCATGAAGCGTTTTTTGCCTTGCACCTCCATTCCGTCAATGATCATAGAGTCCCCGGGACCGCCGAGCGTTAAAGCAGAAAGAATGTGCGTGCCTCCGCGATAGAAAATGCCGGAGCCATGGAGAACAGGCGAAACGCCGCCCGCTTTCGCGAAGAGCGGCCGCAACTCGTCCATTTTGCGCCCGTCAGGCCTGCGATCATTTTCAATCGCTTCGCTGTGAAGAAGATTATTTAGCTTTTCCTCAAAATAATTTTCGGCAAGAGACGGATTTATATCTGGATAGCTTTCGGTAAAGACTTTTCGCCACTCGCTTTGCAGAGCCCCTATGGTTTTGTGTCCGGGAACGCCGGAAAAAACGGCGCCCATGAATTGCGGAGTGACGACTTTCTCAAAAATGATGGAAATTTCAGCCGGCAATTCGGGGAACACCACTTCAATTTTCGGTTTCCCGATCTCCTTAATAATTTTCTTCTGGAATTCCTGCAGTTTCTCGATTTCTTTCAATCCTTCATCAAGTCCAGAAACTAGAACCTTCTCGCTCGTCTCCTTGCTTCCAATCTCAATCATATTTACAAGCCCGTCTTTTCCGCATGCAAGGAGATCAAGCTCGGCGTCTTCAATGTTTCTGTCTGTGTATGCAGGATTGATGATGAAGTTGTCGTCAGCTTTTTTCTTGCCAAGGCGTACCGCGCTTACCGGTCCGTTCCACGGGATTTCGGAAGTCCCAAGGGCAAGCGATGCAGCAATAACAGCGAGCACATCAGGATCGTCTTCGGCAATTGAGAGCACGGTGATAACAACCTGTACTTCATTGCGCATGCGGCCGTCAAAAAACGGACGAATGGTGCGGTCTACGACGCGTCCCGAAAGAATCGCCTCTTCGGTTGGGCGTCCTTCTCGGCGTATGAAACGCGAGCCGAGAATTTGGCCGGCGGCATAAAAGCGCTCTTCATAGTCAACGGTCAGGGGAAAGTAATCTCCCTCGCGCGTCTGTTTTGACATCACCGCGGTTGCAAGCACCGTCGTGTTGCCGTAGCGGACGATTGCCGAGCCGTGCGCCTGCTCGGCCAAATCGGTAAACTGTGCGACAAGCGGTTTACCGCCTATCTCAATAGAAAACTCTTTCGTAGTCATTGGATCTTATTGCGGATCCGTGGATTTCAGGTTTCAAAGCTTCCTTTGAAAGCTGCCTATCCAAGGACCCGATTAGCTAATATGCCGGCTAGTGTATCACAAGGGGTAGCATTTGACAAATTGTGCACTTCGTGTATCATTTCTTTCAGCTGAACTTTCAAAACGAAAGGATTTATGCCAGTCTTGATTATATACGGCATGCCGAATTCAATTGGTCATCAATTGCCTCAGTTGTGCCGGTATCTTTGTGATACCGTTGCTGCTGTTGAAGAGTTGAGAATCACTAACAGTAGTGTAAGGGTCTTTTTCCCGGCAGATCTCTGCCAAGAAGGACTGGGCGAAGAGCTTGTTTGTTTTGTGCAGGGTCTCTGCACGAAGCCAGAACGCACCCAAGAGGTGAAGCGAAAACTTGCTTGCGAGATCTCAGGTGTTTTGAACGAGTGGATTCGCAGTAGAGTTAGCTCCTGTAAAATGATTGAGGTCTGGGTGTCCGACTTCGACCTGCATCGTGACGTCTGCGCCGTTCGCCCCGTTGACCTTTTGTGATTTGTTGATCTGTACGTGGTTTAAAAACCAAAAGCGGCATCGATTGCTCGGCGCCGTTTTTCTTTTGCGTTCAAGCTAACAGCTAATAGCCAAAAGCTTCCCTTATCTCCTTCCCGCCCCTAAAAGATATTTCCTCGGGCTTTCATCAAGATCTGTAAAATGATCCGTTGCTTCTATGAGTTTCGCTGATGTCGATTTTCCGAACGAAACAACTTCAACTTGGCAACCCTGATTCTCCTGCAAATATTCAACGAGAGGCACGAAGTCGCCGTCTCCCGATATGATAATGATTGCATCAAGCTTCGGCGCCATTTTAATCGCGTCGACCGCGAGCCCGACATCCCAGTCTGCTTTTTTTGCGCCGCCAGCAAAGACCTGTAGATTTTTCGTTTTTGTTTCAATGCCGACTTTTCCAAGTGCTTCAAAAAACCCCTTTTCTTCGCCTGTTTCTGTCGAAATTACATACGCTACCGCGCGGATAAGGTTTCGATTCCCCACCGCATCTTTAACAACCTGCCCGAAATTTACGCGTGCATGATAAAGGTTTTTCGCGCAGTGGTAAAGATTTTGCGTATCGATAAAAACTCCGACGCGCTGTTCTTTGTGTTTAACTACGGACATTGTCTTGTAACGTTTAGCGTATAACGTATAGCGCAATAAGTAAAGAACGTGCTTGCGTTACGCGTTACAAGTTACACGAGTTGCGATTATTTCTTCTTAAGCTCTAATTTACGGACGAGAGAGTTGTAGCGGCGGGCGTTTTTCTTTTGCAAATATTTCAAATGCTTCTGGCGATTCGCCACCATAGCCAAGAGGCCTCGGCGGGAATGTTTGTCTTTAGCGTGTTTTTTCAAATGTGATGCCAATTCCTCGATCCGTTTGGTAAGTATGGAAACCTGGACCTCGGGCGAACCCGTGTCTTTTTCGTGGATCTGCACCGCTCTCATAACTTTCTGTTTCTTTGTTTTCGTAAGCATGAGAGGAAAAGCATAGCATAAAAGCATATCAAACGCAAACTTTGCGCTCAACATACCTTTTTCAAAACGCACATATCGCCTACTGGCTATTGCTATGCTCGTCCGCCGTTGCGAACTGCGCGATGTTTTGAAAAAGGTATGGCTCGCTTGGAGTTATCGAAGCCCAGTAAGCAAATTCCGCCTGTCTTGTCGTTAATTCAGTCTTTTGTATACCAAAATGAGTCGCACAATGTTCGTATATTGTGCGACGGAGGCGTACAATTATAGGGTGAATGATATTCAAAAACTAAAACAGCAATTTCTTGAATATTTGGAGATTGAGCGAGGGCGTAGCCTCAAAACGGTTGAGAATTACGACCGCTATATTACTCGTTTTCTTGCCCATGCCGACTTAAAGACGCCAAAATCTATAACCGAAGACACCGTGAGGGAATTTCGGCTTTGGCTTAACAGACAGCCTGCCCCAGAGGGCACCATAAAAAAACGCACGCAGAACTACTATCTGATTGCGCTCCGTTCATTCCTAAAGTTTTTAATGAAGCGAGGCATTACTTCCCTACCGCCTGACAGGATAGAGCTTGCAAAGGTGTCGGAACGCTTGCTGGACCTAATTTCAAACGAGGAGCTATACCGCCTGCTTTCTGCGCCGGAGGGCGATGATTTACGAGTGCTTCGCGACCGCGCCATACTGGAGCTACTTTTTTCTACCGGGTTGCGCGTTTCAGAGCTATGTTCCCTGTCGCGGGATACCGACTTTGACAGTGATGAATTCTCGGTTCGTGGTAAGGGCGAGAAGGTTCGGGTTGTGTTTTTGTCAAAAACCGCGCGCGATGCAGTGAAAAAGTACCTTTCTAAAAGGGCCGATATGGACGACGCCCTGTTTGTTCAGATAGGCAGAGGCGGGAAAATGCTTGCCGAAGGAAAAGACAAAACACTCCGGCTCACCCCCCGGAGCATAGAGCGCCTCATTAAGTATTATGCGATTAAAGCCGGCATCTCGAAAAAAGTGACCCCGCACGTGATACGACACTGCCTTCATCCCGACACACTCATTATTCTTCCGCATACCGTAATGTCGGCGCAGCAACTTTTCATGTCTAAAGGAAAAAGAATTGTCACATTTAATCCTGACTCATGCAATCTTGATATAGGGCGTCTTCAACAGCGACACAAACATCAAGCTGGCGAACTTCTTAACATTTGGGCTAGCGGTTACGAAATCACGGTTTCGCCGATGCACCGGTTTTTTACGTTGGGACTGGCTGGCATCACCGAGATTTTAGCAAAGGATTTACGAATCGGCGATTATGTACTCGGCGCCAGAAAGATTAGGGTTGGTGGACAGGTCAAGCCTTCGCGGGTTAAAAAGGGCTTGTGGCGTTTTGTCGGTTATCTGCTCGGTGATGGGGTTATCAGCGAAGTCCGTCGCGGAGTTATTATCAGTGACAAAAACTTTTCTTTTATAAAATTTTATGAGGAATTGATTTATTCTCTCATGGTGCATCGCGCCAAGGTGCAAAAATCCCGAAGTTCGAATTCGTTCACACTAGCTTTTTATTCCAAGTCCTTCGTTGCCTTTTTAAGAAAGATCGGCATCACGCAGAAAGCGGCAACTCGTCGTGCCCCCAACCTTATTTTTCGTGCCAGCAAGAGAGAAATTGTTGAATTTCTGGCCGGTTTTTACGATGCTGAAGGCAATGAAGGAGCTAGTGTAAAATTCTTTTCTGCCAGCAAACTGCTTCTCAAGGATATTCAGATGCTACTTCTCATGTTGGGCATTGATGCGCACCTATACGAGCGTAAACGTATGGTAAAGTTGCCCGGTCGGCATGACCGAATTGTCCACACTATGTACACACTTCAGATTCTTCATCGTCCAGATCAATTATTATTCCAGCAACTGATACCCACCTTAAAGAGGGTGAAGGTACAGGGGGTATTTGGGGGTGAGAAAATTCCGGCGCGAGAGGTTATCAAACTTCTCTATCATCAATTAGACCAAAAATGGCACAACGTTGCTCGCTGGCTAAAGCGCGATGGCCATATTGATATTTACCGGTATGTCGGTTCTACGACAAAGATTGTCCCAACCAAATCAACGGTGAAAAAGATTGTTGAATTTCTGCGAGCCGCCGGTTCTACGCGGCCTCTCCTTGACCTTTTGGATCAGTTGGCAGACAGCGAAGAAATAAAATGGCTTCGTGTCAGAAAAAAACACCCTTATTCATACGGGGGAGATGTCTATGACTTTTCTGTAGAACCTCACAAAAATTTGATCACGGACGGTTTTATTTCGCACAACTCCTTCGCCACTGATTTGCTTTCAAATGGCGCAGATTTGCGCAGTGTTCAGGCCCTTTTAGGGCACGCTCACATTGGCACAACACAGATTTATACTCATGTGACCGATAAACACCTCATGGAGATACACAAGCAATTTCACGGAAAGCGACGGTAGTATTGACAGGATATCATATTTATCCTACAATGCGCGTAGTTTTTTGAAAAAGGCTGGAATAAATCCGGTCCGAAGACGAAGTAACATCATGAAAAATAAACTATTATCTGTCAGTGCAATTTGGGTAACAAGAAACCAACATGACGCTCTTCCCGAGTCTTGTTCTCAAACCGAGTTACTCGAAGGTTTACACAGTGCGTTGCACTTGGTGCACGCTGGGCTATGGGTCTGTACAAAGCCGCATTCCCCCCGCTTTGTTATGAGAAAGCTGGAGATTGACGGTGAAACGGTCGAAATATTCCAAGTCTGCTTCAATGGAATGGCAAATGAGGAATCGGTCCTTGGTGTAGTTCGAGGGCACGGGTTTATCAAATATTCTGGGTCGATTCAAGACCAAGCTCAATATCCAAAGTATGTTTCGGGAATGGTGTAGGATGGACGGAAATCCGCTCGGTAGACGAAAGTCTTCCCTGCGGATTTTTATTCATAACGCAGAATACCCCGCGGCTCTGCTGCGGGGATGAATGCGGGATGAGGGAATGGGGTGGCAGGAATGAAATGAGCCCTGCGGCTCATTTCATCGGGTTCGCGTAGCGAAATT
>CAYJSB010000011.1:0-467 GCA_964372805.1 uncultured Candidatus Saccharibacteria bacterium
AGTGCGTCCCAGAAGGTGAAATATACCACCTCCAACATTGCCGCGAATGCTTTGATTTGCCCATAGGTGCAAAAGAGTCTGAAGTCGGTGTTTACTTTAACACCCACGGCGGCAAGAAACTTGCCGCCGTGGGTGTCGTCTTATAACATTAACCAATAGGGCTTTTTACCCGCGTTTTGATTTAAAATACCCCAGAAGTTTAATCCACAGTTTTTCGACCAGCTCACAGCACGCTGTGATAGTATTTGGTAAGTTTTAGTCGGTGTGCAGAGTAAAGTAATTGGTAGTTAAATCTTTTAATTTGCGATATGAATAAAACAAAGCACTGGATTTTCTTTGTGGCTGTTTGCGTGCTGTTTTTTTCTCCTAAAGTTGGTTTTGCTTCTCTCACCGTTACTTGCGAGCCCGATCAACCCGTTGTCTCAATAAATGTTCCTGTGACTTTCACATATTCAGTTTCTAGTTCG
>CAYJSB010000011.1:477-14489 GCA_964372805.1 uncultured Candidatus Saccharibacteria bacterium
TTCCGATCTATGGATACGGATGTCGGATGGGGCGACCGTTGGATCAGCTTTAACAGCCACGATGACACTTGGTAGTTCTGGAGAATATCACGTCAGAGTGGATGTGCACGATCTCCTTACATTGGAAGATGGGACAGCTAACTGTTCCGTTCAAGTTTCTGAATGCACATACAACAACTGCGGTGCGTGTGTCCTGGGTCAGCAGGAGTGCCAAAATACCGGTCCAGGCGGTTGTATTGGCCCACCTTCCATTTTCCAGAGTTGCGTTATGCCTCCTCTCCCGACCATTGGATTCTTAGACGAGTTTGGTCTCACTGCGGTGTCGGGTAGTGTATCGTCGGGTGATCGTATGACGTTTGGCTGGACAATAGGTAATGCTGTAAGTTGCACTCCCACAGGAGGCGATGCAAATTGGCCTGCAGGTTCAGTCACTATCCCAGCAGGTTTGTATCTAACCGACTCGCTCACTTCTCCAACTACTTTCACCATTACATGCCAGAACTCGGCCGGGGATTCATATACGAGCGGTTTCCCCGTGGGCATAACTGGTGGCGGGCCGGGGACATGTACTATAGACGGGGATTGTCCAGTGAACTGCATATACGGAATTTGTTCAAGCGTCGCTCGGGTTCAGTGTAATAATGAGATAGATGATGATGGGGATGGATTGATTGACTATTCGTCCTTTGCCAATCCGGCGGGGTCAGACCCAGAATGCAGTTCAGCGAGTGACAACTTGGAGGCAGCGGTTCCTGTTACATGTACATCATTTACCTATACGTGGGCACCTGACCCGTGTACTACGGGTTCTACTCAAACCCCGACACAAACGATAGGATACCCTGCAGGCTGTACTGGAGGAAGTCCGTTGGCGAGCCGTATTTGTCCAACTTTGCCGGGGTGTACTCCCGCTTGCACGCTTCCGCAAACTTGTGGCGGAGGCGGAACACCTGGCATCTGTGGAGTCCCGGGCGGAACGACGTGTCCTGATGGACTTTGCAATCCGCTCGGGGATCAGACGCTTTTGGGATTTCTTTTGGGCGCGCTTCGCGCGCTTGTGAACATTCTTATTCCGATTATCGTTCTTGTTTATATAATCATAGGGCTTATGTTTATTCTTGCGCGAGGCGCGCCGGAGAAACTTAAAATCGCGAAGATAGCGTTCCTTTATACGTCAATCGGGGCGGGGATTGTGCTTGGCGCGTGGGTGCTTACGGAGCTGGTGCGCGATACTATCGGGGCGATTACGGCGTAAAAATATCAAGGACCGACCTTGATGTCAAGGTCGGTCCTTGATATTGCGCCGCCCTTCTTGTGCATAACTTCGCGGGAATGTATACCGTTGACTGATATAATGTATCCATCTTTCGCAATTCACAACCTTCAATGACCTCAAAAACCAAATTTCTCTTATACGCCATCGGCCTTTTCGCTTTGATTGTATTAATCGCCCCCACCTCCGCTTCTGCTGCGTTTCAGTGCAGTGACGGTATTAACAATGAGACTGTGCCAAGTGCGATAGATAGTTTTATTGACTATCCGGACGATCCAAACTGCATAAGTATTTATGACAACAGTGAAGCGCCACTGTGCTCTGACGGAAAAGATAACAACGGAGACGGAAAGATCGACATGGCAAACTCATTCTGGTGCGTAGCTCCCGGTGAAAATGCCGAAAGCATCATTGGGTTTAATTGGACTGTCATGACAAGCGGGTTTACATATCCGCGTGTTAGATTCAATATAAGCGCAATGTTCAATCTAGAATATTGTATCGCATCAAACGACGCTACCCCTACAGACTCAAACTGGAACGGCCCTATACCATCTGACTGGGTATCTGGCGGATATTCAAAAGAATTGGATGTTGATTCATCCGTTACATATAGTCTTAATTGTTACAACAGTGAGGCACCTGGCGGTGTAAGTAAGTCAAAGTTTGGCGGAGATATTTTGACAGAGTGTTTCGATGGGTTTGATAACGACGGCGACTCGTTGATTGATGGACAAGAGGATAGCTGTCAAAATGGAGAGGCCACAGAAGGACGAAATCCGGTGAACTCGCGGTGTTCTAATGATTCGCACTGTCAGTCGAGTTTAGTCTGCGAAGCAAACATATGTCGGGCTCCAACTATAAACTCTTTTACCGCATCTCCAAACCCGCTTCCGGCTATAGGAGGCAGTGCAAATCTAGCATGGGCATCAATTGGTATGACTGGTTGTTCCGTGTCTCCGTCCTGCACGGGTCCAAACAACACAGCCCCGTCAGGGGATTGCGATACCGGCAATCTTTCTGCCCAACAGGTCTACACATTATCGTGTATAAAGCGTAGTGGAGGAACAGCAGCCAGAAATCTGACGGTTACTATAACAGCCCCCACGCTAACTTTCAGCGTAAGCCCAACTCCACCACTTGCTTCCGGCTCCAGCGCAATTCTGTCGTGGTCATCAACGAACGCAACGAGTTGCACAATATCACCCGCTTGCACTCCACCCGCTTCAGGCATATCAGGCACGTGTGATACTGGGTCTCTCAATGCCCCGCGGACTTACACATTATCGTGTACGGGTCCTGGCGGTTCAAGACATACATCATTGCAGGTTGCTATAACTCCGCCACTACCTGGATGTACACCCGCGTATTACACTTCTTGTTCGTGGTCTCTTGATTGTATCGCCGGAATTCAAACAGGGTCTTGCACTAAAACAACTCCTTGTGTTGGACCCAACACAACAACACGGGAGCGGACCTGCACGCTTCCGGGTGGGACTCCATGTCCAGACGGCCAGCCTTGCGACCCGCTTGGGGGAATATCTATTTATGAGTTTGTAAGAAAGGCGCTTCTGGCATTTGTGAATCTGCTCATACCGATTATCGTTCTCTTTTATGTCATCACAGGCCTTATGTTCATTACAGCGCGCGGAGCGCCGGAGAAGCTCAAGGTTGCGAAAACGGCGTTTCTATACACGTCAATCGGCGCGGGCGTAGTGCTTGGCGCATGGGTATTTGCCACGCTCATACGCGATACCATTACCGCAGTCGGCGGATAGGGGCAAGAAAAGGACCGACCTTGATGTCAAGGTCGGTCCTTGATATCATGTTGATATGCAAAGAGAAGTTGCTTTTGCTCCTGACGAATATTTTCACATATATAATCGTGGCGCGCACAAAGCGGATATTTTTCTTGATGATGCCGATTATAGGCGTTTTGTTTCGCTTTTGTATGTTGCGAACAATACGGAGGTTGTTCATTTGAGCAATTTTGACCGATCGCGCGATAGAAACGAACTATTTGCAATTTCGAAACCTGAACGACTTGTTGATATCGGCGCATATTGTCTTATGCCGAATCATTTTCATCTTTTGGTGCGTTCACGAAGCGACACAGGAGTTAGTATCTTTATGAAGAAACTTCTTACGGGATATTCTATGTTTTTTAACAAGAAGCATGAACACCCCGGTACTGTTTTTAGCGGGAGATTCAAGGCACAACACGCCAATGATGACCGTTACTTGAAATATTTGTTTGCGTATATTCACCTCAACCCGCTTTCTGTACGCTTCGTGGATTGGAAGAAAAAGGGGATAGGTAATAAAAAAGTCGCCAGAGATTTTCTTCGCTCTTACGCTTACTCCAGTTATCTTGATTATACAGGCGTTCAGCGCCCTCAAAGCTCGATTTTAACAACGGAAGAGTTCCCAAAATATTTTAAACATACGAAAGATTTTAGCGAGTTTTTGGATGATTGGCTTGCCATGTCAAGGACCGACCTTGATGTCAAGGTCGGTCCTTGACATTACTATCTACAAGGCCAACAGCCATTTTGTTCATTAAATTGCTATAATTAGCAACATGGTAAATTTGTATCTTGCGTATGTTGCGTTGCTCGGCGCGGCGCTCGGCAGTTTTTTGAATGTTGTTATTTTCCGCTATAACACTGGGCGCGGGATTCAAGGCCGTTCGTTTTGCACTTCCTGCGGAAAAAAGCTTTTGTGGCATGAGCTTGTTCCTGTTTTGAGTTTTCTTTTTTTGCGCGGCAGGTGCCGCACCTGCCGCGCCCGCATCTCATGGCAGTACCCGTTCGTTGAGCTTTTCACAGCTGTCGCAGTCGCACTTTCATTCGCTGGTTTTCTGCAAAGCCCGCCCGTTTTAGAGCGCTGGTTTGTTTTGCTGGCGCAGGTTTTTTCATGGCCTCTTCTTATCGTTATGTTCGTATATGACTTGCGGCACAAAATAATTCCCGACGCGTTTGTCTATAGTTTTATAGCCGTGGCGCTTGCGTTTCGCATCGCCATGTCGTTTCTTTCAGGATTTACCAGCGATACGTGGCTTGATTTGGCTATAGGCCCGATTCTCTTTCTCGCATTCTTTTCGCTATGGTATTTTTCAAAAGGGAGAAGTATGGGGCTTGGAGACGGAAAACTTGCGCTAGGTATGGGACTGCTTCTTGGATTTTCAGGAGGCATATCCGCCGTAATTTTTGGGTTTTTGGCTGGAGCCATTGTGGGCATTTTCATTATGGCGTTTCAGCGTTTTCAAAAACGCGCTCGGCGACTTACAATGAAAAGCGAGATACCGTTTGGTCCATTTCTCGTTTCTGGAGTGTTTGCGGTTTTATTCTGCGATTTTTCTATATTTACATTTTTTTCATGGGCATAAAAAATATTTTAAGAAAAATCGGTTTTGAGCGCGGCGCACGAGGCGTGCGCCGCGCTCAAGATGGCTACACGCTCGTGGAACTCATGGCCGTGCTTGCGATTATTGTAATAATTTCATCGGTGACAGTTATAGGAAAATCGTATCAGCAGAATCTGACGCTGACGAATCTTGCGTACGACATCGCGCTTTCGCTCCGCGAGGCGCAGTTGTACGGCATTAATACAAGACAGGCAGAAATTTCAAGTTCGGGCGTCGGTTCGTTTGACGCTGGGTATGGCGTGGAATTTAAAAGAGATTCATCCAGTTTTTTGTTATATGCGGATAAAAACAATAGCCGTTCGTATGAGAGCGGCACGGACGTTTTGCTTAGTGTGTACAATATAAAAAACGGAAACATGATTACGGAGATTTGTACGGTACCAAACGAAAACACAAACGCGTGTATATCAGTACCGCTTGCTCCACCTGACTCGAAACCATATCTAGACGTAACTTTTACGCGTCCAGAACCAGACGCTTGCGTCAATGTTAGTAAAAAAAATGTCAGGAATCCTAAAAAGGCGTCGGTCTGCACTTCAGAGAGCGGATATTCAGAGGCGCGTATTACTATTTCATCTCCAAGCAACCGCACAAAATGTATCAGGGTTTATTCTACCGGTCAGGTGTCAGTAGAAAATCAATGCAGTTAATTATGAGCGCATGACCAGCCGATTTAAAAAAGGTTTCTCAATTGTTGAAATGCTCGTCGCCGTGGCGCTCTTTTCGGCAGTTGCTCTTATGTCAATCGCCAGCTTATTTGCGCTTGCGGACGCGAACGAAAAAGCGCGCTCGGCAAGAACGGCGATGGACAGCATAGGTTACATGTTTGACGGAATGGTGCGCGAAATTCGGCTTGGAAGCAAGTATTATTGCCAGCAAAGTGCCACTCCAGCCATACAGCTTACCTCAGGCCTTAATGTTCAAAAATGTGAGTACGTCAAAAACAATGCAAGTTCAGGCGGTTTGTATCTTTTATTTCGGGACAGGATAGGCAAGATTATGGCGTACAGGTTCGCAAATAATTGTATCGAGAGGAAAACTACTGATGTTAGCTGGAGTACGTCTTATGGAGATAACTTGAGCGGTTATAGCTGTTTAACATCAAGCAATATTACTATCGAGCGGTTCCGTTTTTATGTTTATGGCACCGACCCAATTCCTAGTATTGGGAGCGCAAATTACAGCGATATTAATTCATATAAGCAGCCGTATGTTGTTATTTCAGCGACAATAAAGGTTGGTACAAAAGCAAAAACGCTTGTGTCTTTCCCGTATCAAACTACGGTCAGCCAGCGTATCCCGCATAACATTGAGTAATTGAGTAGAAAATGAAATGTTTTGGAGAAAAAAACAGCAACACCGGGCGGGGCTTTTTCGCGCGCCCAAAAACCGCCGCCGGCTTCACGCTCGTTGAAACGCTTCTCGCGGTAGCCCTTCTCTCGCTCATGATTGTTCTTCCGCTTTCAATAGCATCGCGCGGATTGTCAAAAATAACGACGGGCAAAGACCGCTTCATCGCCATATCTCTTGCGCGTGAGGGGATTGAATACGCGCGCAATGCAGTCGATAGAAATCGCATATACAATATGAACAACCCCAACAATCAGAGGAATTGGTTGTACGGACTAAACAGCGCAGATGTAAGTGAGGGATATGTCGGCTGTTTATCCGGGATAAATCCATGTCGTTTCGTCGATCCGCTCCGAACAAATGCGAATAATTACGACATATTTAATTATGGAGTGGATAAAATGACGGTATCTCCCACGACTGGTTTATATGGGATGAAAACAACAGCTGCGTGTTCAGCAAATAATTCCGAATGTTGGACGACAACGAAATATACCCGCAGGGTTTATATAGAGGAAATTTTTACAGGTCGCGAGGCGCGTGTGACAGCATACGTGACGTGGAAAAGTCCAGTTGCCGCACAAGATAAAAAAGTCGTAATTAACGAGCAACTATTAAACTGGTAATTTTTATGTCTCACGCTACACGCTACACGCTACACGCTACACGACTCCGCGGTTTCACCCTCTACTACACCGTTGTTTTCGGCAGTATTCTGATTATTGTTGGAGCATCTATGCTCAATTTATCTCTTAAAGAATTCGCTTTGTCATCTTTAGTTCGCGATTCGGAATATGCATTTTATGCCGCCGATTCCGGAACAGAGTGCGCGTTCTATTGGGATTTGCACGGGGTTTCAATAAACGGTGAAATCAAACCGATTTTCCCAATTACAGGCAATGCCAGTTCTCCATATTACGTTGACCCTATTTATACCGGATATCTAAATCTTGCGGATCAAAAAATAAAATGTAACGGTGACGTCGGCGTAAATCTTGGCTGGCCATATCTTTCTCCGGGGATTTTGGGGGTTGTTAAGTCCGACAAAAATGCCACTACGACATTTTATTACAACGTAGGTTCAAGTCCGAAATATTGCGTTGTTGTGCAGGTTATTAAAGGGTTGAAAGAAATCATAAATCCGAGTACTGGTTTGGCTGAAACAACCATAGACACGTCAATTGACGCGCGCGGCTACAATGTCCCTTGCTACACAACCGACCCGGCGGCGTGGAATGACCCGAACAAAATCGAGCGCGCCATCCGCACCGATTATCCGCGCGAGTATTTCTAAATATGCCAGATTCTATTCCGAGAGAAGTTAAGGCTCGTGTCGATTCGCTTCGCGGTGCGATAGAGAAATATCGCTACGAATATCACGTGCTGAATCGCTCGACAATTTCTCCGGAGGCGCTTGATTCGCTCAAGCGCGAGCTCGTTCTGCTCGAGGAGAAATATCCGGAACTTGTTACGCCAGATTCGCCGACACAGCGCGTTGCCGGCAAACCCTTGCCTGAATTCAAGAAGGTCGCGCACAAAGTTCCGCAGTGGTCTTTAAACGACGCGTTTTCCAAGAAAGATATCGATGCGTTTGACGAGCGAGTAAAAAAATTCTTGCGCGCCGCGGGAGAAAAAGGAGAACCGTCTTATGTTTGTGAGCTGAAGATTGACGGCTTGCACATAGTGCTTACATATAAAAAAGGCGTTTTGGTGCAGGCCGCGACGCGAGGCGACGGCAAAGTAGGAGAAGATGTGACTCTGAATGTCAGAAGCATCGAAGCGGTGCCGTTGCGCCTCGCGCGCGAAGTTGATATTACCGTTGAGGGCGAAGTCTGGATGTCAAAAAAGAATTTGGAAATGCTTAATCGAGAGCGTGCAAAGCAAAATGAACAGCTTTTTGCGAATCCGCGAAATGCCGCCGCCGGTTCTATCCGCCAACTTGATCCGCGCGTTGCAGCATCTCGCAAGCTGGACACTTTTATATATGACATCGCGGAAACTAGCGAAAATCTTCCGGTTTCGCAAGGCGAAGAACTCGAATATTTAAAAGGACTCGGCTTTAAAGTGAACGAAAGCTGGCGAAAGGCGAATAGCGTGTCCGATATCATGGTATTTTGGAGAAAGTGGCAGAAAGAACGCGAGAAAGTGGAGTATCTTCTTGATGGAATAGTAATAAAAGTCAACGAAAAGAGGCATCAAGAAATTCTTGGGTATACCGGCAAGGGGCCTCGTTGGGCAATTGCATTTAAGTTTCCCGCCGAGCAGGTAACGACGGTTGTTGAAGATATTGTTTTGCAAGTGGGTAGGACGGGGGTGGTGACGCCGGTTGCAGAGCTTAAACCGGTTTCCGTCGCAGGCACAATAGTTTCCCGAGCGACGCTTCATAATGAAGATGAAATAAAACGGCTTGATGTTCGTGTCGGAGACACGGTGATTTTACAGAAAGCGGGCGACGTAATTCCTGATATCGTTTCGGTTGTACTCGAACTCCGCCCGAATGGCTCAAAGCCATACAAATTTCCGTCCCACGTTGCGGAGTGCGGTGGAGACGGGCGCGTTGAACGTGTCCCTAGAGAAGCCGCGTGGCGATGCGTAAACAAGAATTCGTTTACCCAGCTCGCTCGCCGCTTTCATTATTTTGTTGGCAAGCACGCTTTTGACGTAGACGGTTTGGGGCCGAAAATTATTGATTCGCTTTTGGAGCACAAGCTGATTCATTCGTTTGACGACATTTTCACCATTACGCGCGATGAACTGTTGGCGTTGCCTAGGTTCGCGGAGAAATCGGCGGACAATTTGCTTGAATCTATTGAAAAAGCGAAACACACGACTCTGCCGCGTTTCCTTGTATCGCTTTCCATTCCGCAGGTTGGTGAAGAAACGGCTGAAGATGTCGCGCGTCACTTCGGTTCAATGGAGAAAATCCGAAATGCTAAGCTGGAGAGTTTTGATTCCATTTCAAACGTAGGTCCTGTCGTATCCCGCGCGCTTTTTGAGTGGTTTTCAGTAAAAGAAAATCAAAAACTCATTAACAGGCTTTTGAAGCATGTGCGAATCGCGAAAGTATCTGTGTCATCAGGCGGTAAATTATCCGGAAAAACATTTGTACTCACAGGCACACTTTCATCGCTTGAGCGCGAAGAGGCAAAACGGCGCATCAAGGCGCTTGGGGGAAGCGTGAGCGAATCTGTCTCAAAGAAGACGAGCTTTGTCGTTGCTGGTGAAAATCCGGGTTCAAAGCTGGACAAAGCGCGCGAGCTTGGCGTATCAGTGCTTTCGGAAGATGGGTTTTTGAAATTATTACAATAACAAATGAAATTTAAAAATTACAAGTTAGCATTTGCCAGCCATGGCTGGTAAATGCTAACTCAAGTATTATTGCAAACCAAAATGTTGCTTGAGGTCAATTTCGTTATCTATTGAATCTGCAATTATAAAGCGGACGTATCGGCGGGCTTTATGCAATTCGGTAATAAACTCTATTTCTTTCTCGCAGTTAAACGGATGAACGAACACTGATTTTTGGAGTGGAAAACAGCCGAGGTGTTTCAGTAGATATCTAAGCGATTCGCGCACTTTCTTCAGTGGGTGTGGAATGTCAAATATAATAATGCGCCATTTCCCATCCCAGCGCGCCGGTGTTTTGATTCGCATAGTCTCAACATCAAATGTAGGCGCGCGCCTCTTTCCGTTATTGCTCAATACAAGCGTGCTTGTGCCGTCATGATTCTCCTTTGTCTCAACGAGATGCGATTGATATAAACTTTGCACTGAGCGTTCCAATGACTGGCGATTGATAGCGCGCCACTCCCTCACGAGCTCTCTTTGAATCCGCAGTTGTCGTTTGAATGACCGGTTAAGCCCAAGCGCGACTCCCGCCATAAGAAGGAGAAGTATCTTTTTTTGTATTCGACCGATTGTAACCCGTTTCATGTCTCATAGTATACTAAATTAGTATACTCATGCCATGGCGCGAGTTTGCTAAATGGGAACATAAGACAAGATAAAACCTACGAAGTATATATAAAAAGGTCGGCGTTTCGTTTGAAACGCAGACTTGGCAATGAGTTACTTACTCCTTGATACCGCATTGGAGCAGTTCTGTGATAAGTGAGGGAGAGCACGATTGAAGCCGCCGGGTAAAAGAAAGTAATTTGCACAATTCGCGGAAGGTTAGCGATGAAAGATTGCTTTGTGCAACCCACTTTATAATTGGTAATACTTCCATATCTGCGTCTATAGGCCCGCGCAACATTTTTGTCAGGCGTGTCTCTCGGAATGCTTTCACCTGATCAAGCGTCATACCGTAGGCACGTGAGAACGAGTCAAGTTTTGTTTCAGGAATAGGTCGTTCCCCTTGCTCGATGCGACACAGTGCCGGTTGTCCCATCCCTAGTTCTTGAGCGGTGCTAAGTTGTGTCTTACCCAAGCTCACTCGAGCTTGTTTAAGTGTCACCGCGCAAGTATTTTCTGCTCCATTGGAGGTTAGTTCTTTGTTTTTGGTGTTCATACGTTCCGGCACAAATCCATCAGCTTTCTTATCTTTGTCAAGGGTAACGTCAGCAGTCATAATCTGCTATCATTTCGTTATGTTGACCCGAAAAGATATAGATAATCTCGCACAGCTTGCGCGCTTGGAGATTCCGGACGAAGAAAAAGAGACGCTTCGCAAAGAAGTGGACTCTATTTTGGGCTATGTGGGAGAAGTGCAAAAACTTTCAGGCGGCTCGCCCGCAAAAACTTTGCACGGCAAAGTTTCGGCGGGGGAGGTGAAAAAGGAGGCGGGCGAGGTTAGAAATGTGTTCCGAGAGGACAACAAACCCCATCTTGCCGGCGAATTTACCGAAGACTTGCTCGCCGAAGCTCCGCGCCGGCAGAATAATTTTGTGAAAGTGAAAAAAATCCTGTAGCGTGTAACATGTAACCTGTAACCTGCAACTTGTAACGCCCAGACATTGTACTTTTTTTCGTTACACGCTATACGTTACAGATTACAAGGACAAACAATGAAAATATCTCTCGAAGAATTGACAATAACAAAGGCGCATCAACATTTGACGAAGGGTAACTTTACCGCGCGCGAGCTTGCGCAAGCGTATCTCGACGTAATCGAGAAAAAGAACAAAGATATCAATGCGTACATTGAAGTATTTGATGATGTACTTGAACAAGCAAGCGAGGCGGATAAGCGTATTGCCTCGAAAAAAGATGTACGCGCACTCACCGGCATTCCGCTTGCGATGAAGGACAATATTCTCATCAAGGGCTATCGGTGCACTGCGGCGTCAAAGATTCTGGAAGGATATTACGCAACCTACGATTCCACGGTGGCGCGGAAATTAAAAGAGGCCGGTGCTGTGTTTTTAGGCCGAACGAATATGGATGAATTCGCAATGGGCGGGTCTACCGAAAACAGCGCGTATGGTCCCACAAAAAATCCCCACGACACATCGCGGGTTCCAGGCGGTTCTTCCGGCGGATCTGCCGCATCGGTTGCCGCTGACATGGCGCCGGCATCATTTGGTTCCGATACAGGAGGCTCAATTCGCCAGCCTGCCTCGTTTTGCGGCATCGTTGGCTTTAAGCCAACATATGGCGCCGTTTCGCGCTCCGGACTTATGGCGATGGGTTCGTCGCTTGACCAGATCGGCCCGTTTGCGCGCACCGTGGAAGACGCACAGATTTTGTTTGAAGCGGTTCGCGGACAAGATTCTCTTGACAGCACGACGATTTCTGAAGATACATACGGCAAAGCGAAAACGCATAAAAAATTCGTTATTGGCGTACCGCGCGATTTTACGTCCGCCGAAGGTGTTGATAAGACGGTGATAGATAATTTTAATCAGAACTTAATCCATTTGGAGAAATTGGGGTGTGAGATGCGCGATGTGAAGATGCCGACCCTGTCCTACGCGCTTGCAGCTTATTACATCATTATGCCGGCCGAAGTCTCCTCAAACCTCGCTCGGTATGACGGAGTGAAATTCGGGAAGCTGGAAGAAGGCGAGGAGCTGTTGCAGGACTATTTCCTGACGCGCGGGCGCTTGTTCGGGAAAGAGGCGCGACGGCGGATTATTCTGGGCACCTACGTGCTTTCGGCCGGATATTACGACGCCTATTATGGAAAGGCGAATGCCGTGCGCGCACTCATTCGCGATGATTTTAAAAAAGTTTTTAGTGAAGGCGTGCACGCGATTGCGACACCCACAACACCGACGCCCGCGTTCAAAATCGGCGAGAAGACCTCTGATCCTTTGCAAATGTATTTGGCGGATATTTTCACTGTGACTGCCAACATCATTGGAATTCCGGCGATTTCGCTTCCGTCCGGTTTTGCCGCCGTTGACGGCAAAAAATTGCCGCTCGGGCTACAGCTTATGGCCCCGCACGGGCGCGAGAGCTATCTCTTTGAAATAGGCAAAAAATTTGAGACAATAAAGGGGAAATAACCCCCATGCCAGAACCACGAAAGGAAATAAGGAGGGAAACACGGCGCGATTACGGCGAAGAGGCCAAAGACAGAGCTTTGGAGATTTTTTTTCTGATTTTGATATTGGCGGCGCTTGTAAGCAGTGTCGGCAGTTTTTTTAGAGGCGGCGGTCTTTCGAATTATTTCAATCAGCTTTTTCCGAAACAGACATTTGCATCCATAAATTCTCCGATAGGCGGCTCGATAAAGCTTTCTGGGCCGACAGAGGTTTTTTCTGCGGATGGTACGCCGATAGGCAGTCAGGACGGAAGCGTTGGCGGGAAAATTACAGACGGGCCGAAATTCATAAACGGAGAGCGTTACTGGTTTGTTGATTTTGATTCCGGCCCAGACGGCTGGGCGCCGGAGAGCAAGCTTTTAAATGCGGACGGAAGAGCGTTTGATCCCGGCGACACTCCAATCGGTTCAGAGGTAGAAACCGGTTCCAGCGCGACTGTATATGGTTCACCCGGAGGCAGTGCAATTGGTGCGCAGGCGAAAGGAGCAAAAGGCGTGGTTACAGACGGGCCGAAATTCATAAACGGAGAGCGTTACTGGTTTGTTGATTTTGATTCCGGCCCAGATGGGTGGGTAAAGGAGAGCGCTTTGCGCGCGAAGGGAGGTGGGCCGTTTCGACCTAGGAGCGCTGGCGCGATCGTCGGGTCGGATGTTTTCACAAATCAGAGGTCGGCCGTGTATGATTCACCCGGCGGGAATCGCACCGGAACGCAAAGCGCGGGAGCGAAAGGAGTTATTACCGAAGGGCCTATGTCTTTTGGCGGAAAGAGATATTGGTACGTGGATTTTGGGTCTGGCCACGACGGATGGGTTTTGGAGTCCAATCTTGAAATAATAAACAAAGAATCGGCATTGAGCAGTTTCGGCTTGTGGATAGGCAGGATATTTAAATTCATATCAACAGTTTTGTCGTTGTTGTTTTTGTCGGGCATCATTTATTCTGTGATACGGCGGAGCCAGATTAGCAGTGCGGCGCGAATGCGCGAACGGCATAAAGAAGGTCCTACACACGCGGCGGCTCAAGTGAAAGAATATGAGAATCGCCGATGGGAAAATGTGATTGCCCACGTGCAGTCTGATAGCCCTTCCGATTGGCGGCTCGCGATACTTGAGGCGGACATAGTGCTTGCCGAACTTTTGGGACGCATGGGATATGCCGGAGAGAATGTCGGAGAGAAACTGAAGACCGTAGAGCAAAGTGATTTTGGTACGATTGAGGATGCGTGGGAGGCGCACAAAATTCGCAATCTTATAGCGCATCAGGGTTCCGATTACGTGCTTTCAAAACGCGAGGCCCAGCGCGTAATCGGCCTTTACTCAAACGTGTTTAGGGAGTTTAGATACATATAACATGTAGCGTGTAGCATGTAACGTGTAACAAGAGGCAAAAACAGAAATCATCACGGTGTGATGATTTCTGTTTTTTTCTTGCCTGCATTGAACAGAATTTAGTGTTGCGCTTGTCTACTGGGATA
>CAYJSB010000012.1:0-14263 GCA_964372805.1 uncultured Candidatus Saccharibacteria bacterium
GAAAGTTTGAAGAAAAATTAATGAGCAGGGAGGTTGAGGACATCCGCTCGGCGATTGATTTTCTGTACCATAATTATTCTTTCAAGCAGCTGGTACTCATTGGCCACTCAACGGGTGCGATTGATGCCTCGCTCTACGCGCACTCGGACAAGCGTGTTAACAAGCTGATTTTGACCGGCGCGGTGCATGATTTGGCGAACGCGGTCCGATATGATTTTACTGATTGGGAGGTATATGAATTTTGGAAAAAGGGATATATGACCTATCGGCGTCCGAAGCATTGGGTGAACGGCAAGCGACTGAACAAGAAGTTCTACGACGAATTCTTTACCCTAGACATTCCCCGGGCCATAAAGCGCTTTCATAAGCCGCTCCTCATCTTGCACGGCGAGCATGACGTGATTGCGTGGGACAGAGAAGGGTACGCGCTCTACAAACTTGCGAATCGCCCAAAGAAATTTGTTCTTATTAAAAATGCCGATCACTCGTTCTCCGCTCCGCGAGAGTGGAAGAGCGTCGTGAAGCACATGCAGAAATTCATCGGAAAGCGGACAGGTACATCGGTCTAACGTATAATAGTATTTTAGCGCCATCTATCCATGGAAAACCCCGATTTTCTCAAAGGAAAATACAACTTACACAACACTCCCGAAGTGGAATCTGCGGCCACACGCACCGAAGCGCGCACAGGCGAAAAAGTACCCCAAAATCCTAACGACCGTATCCAAAACTACCTCGACCGTTTCAAGGAGATCATTGACTGCAAAGACCCCGATAAACGACAGCGGGGTATGGAAGCTTTGAAAGGTATTCTCTATGACAAGTTTGTTATCAAGCCGGAAGAAATTCCCGACGGCTATTACGAAAACCAACAGAGGATTGCTCGCGAACAAGGACACGGCGATATTGAAATTACTTCTGAAATGCGCAAACAACTTGCCGAAGTAATCGTCGCCGACCAATCAAGTACACTCAATAACTGGATTGAATATCTATCTTCCCCCGACGCTACCTATCCTGATTGGCTCAAATACTATACCTTCCGAAGCATTCTTGGCATGGGTGAATATGATAAGGAAAAGAAACAATTTGCCAAAAGATCAAAAAGCACAACGAAACCGTTTCCTGATATCAACCGTGAAGCTTTAGCTTATGTTCTTGATGCTATTTCTCAAAAATATGGCAAACGACACGTTGACTTTTTGGCGCTTGATGAAGAACAAAAAAAAGAATTTGAAAAGCTTCTTCAGGGCGAAAATTTCGCCAAGCTATATGCTTGGGCGCTTGAAAAATTAATTATTGCACCGACAGAATCTTTAGAAAAGGTCGTTGGTAAATGGGTAAAATATCCCCACAACTCTGACCATAACCCTCTTGTTGAGTCTCTTCGGGGTCACGGCACTGGCTGGTGCACTGCAGGTGTTTCAACCGCCGAAACTCAACTTAAAGGAGGCGATTTTTATGTGTATTACTCGCTTGACCAAAAAGGGAAACCGACTATTCCAAGAGCGGCCATTCGTATGCAGGAAAACAGTATTGCCGAAGTTCGCGGGGTAGCGAAAGAGCAAAATCTTGACCCATACATCGCGCCAATCGTTGAAGCAAAAATGAAAGAATTTCCTGATGGCGCACAATATGAGAAAAAATCGGCAGATATGAAGCTTCTCACTACTATTGAAAACAAAACCAAAAAAGTTGAGTTTTTAACTAAAGATGAGCTCGTTTTTCTTTATGAAATCAACGCTCCAATTGAAGGTTTTGGCTACCAAAAAGATCCCCGAATTGAAGAACTTCGCGACCAACGTAACCCAAAAGAAGACGCGCCGATTGTTTTTGAGTGTCTGCCAAGCGAGATTGCATGGCAACAGGAAGAAATCGCGCCAAATACAAAGGCCTACATTGGCCCGCTTTTTCCCGATGTTTTTCAAACAGGCATTGAACACATTTACACCTCATTTCCCGAAGGTAAAATCCAAAAATATCAAGTTGAAATCGGAGGTAAAACAAAAGAAGAACTAAAGGCAGAATTACAAGAAAAGAAAATCTACGTTTCCGATTGGGCCAATCAACTTATGGAAAGCAAGGATTTCGAAGTTCTCCAAAGCACGGAAACAGCCGACCTTGTCCGGCTCACTGTAGAAGACCTCGGTTTTTCAAATGGCGCGACTACTGATGAAATCTACAAAAAAGCCGGAGAACTAGGATTAGAGCTTTGCCCTCCAGAGGTCGGCCCACATCTTCGTCTCTCGTATCAAGGAGGTGACTGGATGTATATTGGAATGAAGCAAATTACCGGCCGCGGTGGCTACCCGTACGTGTTCAGCTTGTCTTGGAGCGGTGCGGCGCTACATCTGGGCACGAGCGGTGCCAGGCCGTCGCGCGGGCGGGCTTCCGACGCTCAGTTCGTTTTCCTCCTCCGCAAGAAGAAACTATGATGCTTTACCCCTCTGATTCTGACTGAAACTCGGACATTTTGTTGCTCTGACACTTTCTTTCAAAATACTTTTTCAGTATACTGTGTACGGTTAGGTTGTATCGGGCGGTCAAGGCTTCCGGCGGCCGAATCCAGTATCCATGGGCTGAGAGCGAGGGCGGTCAGGGCTTCTCTCGGAGGGCTCATGCAGACACTTCAAAAAATGAAGCTACTTGGTGCAAGGTACTAAGGCATTATGATGCCGAATTCGATTCAACCCCGAGAGTATTCAAAGGGTGGTGGTATGGGAGGCACTTTGCGCGTATTGTGCGGAACCGCAACAGCAACCTCAACGTCCCGTATCTCTACGAGAACGGCGACGAGGTGGTCCTCCACTGGCGCCGGCTCGACGACGGCTGGAGCGGCAACAACCCGGGTCTCCGCCACGCAAATCGCTCATTTCTCTCTCGCTTTTGTGGGGGAGTTTTGTTTTGAAAGCTGCCCCAACCAGCCTCCGAGGTTTCGACCGATCTCATCGAGCTTCACGGAAAGCGCGATATACTTCTTGTCATCGAGTGATTTTGATTCCCAAATGACCATGAGCAATATCTTGAGCGCATCGAGCTTTCTTTCTTGCTATTTCTCAACTATTTTGGTGAAATGGTCGCATGCCAAGTCTTTACGTTGTGGCGACGCCGATAGGGAACCTTGAAGATATCACGGTGCGCGCAATCGCCGTGCTTTCTTCGGTTGATTTGATTCTTTGTGAAGACACGCGGGTGACGATGAAATTGCTGCAGCGGTTCAATATCAAAACCCCGACGCTGAGCTATCACGCGCGAAGCGGCATCAAAAAAATGGATTCCGTTCTGAAGTTGTTAAGCGAGGGTAAAAACATTGCTCTAGTCTCTGATGCCGGGACTCCAGCCATTTCAGACCCGGGGTCGTTTCTTGTGGCTATGGTGCGTGAGAAGATGCCGGATGTGAAAGTTATTCCGATACCGGGAGCAAGTGCCGCAGTTACCGCGCTTTCTGCCTCCGGTCTGCCATCATCGGAATTTTTGTTTTTAGGTTTTTTCCCGCACAAGAAAGGCAGAGAAAAGTTGTTTAAGGAAATTGCAAGCGCAAAACGCACCGTCGTGTTTTACGAGTCGCCGCATCGGATTATGAAGACGCTCGAGTCGCTTTCAAAAGTACTTGTTCCTAAAAAACGAATCATTGTCGCGCGGGAGCTTACGAAGATTTTTGAAGAATTTGTTTCCGGTTCTGCTGGTGAGGTTTTGAAATATTTCGCTAAAAATCCCGATAAAGTACGGGGTGAGTTTGTGGTGATTGTCGGGTCTTAGTGCCGGTTTTCGGCTCTGGAAACAAGGATGTCGTTGTGCTATAGTCACGGCAGATTTGTGTTATGAACACCCAAGATTTACTTTTTTCCGTCAAACAGTCGGCAGGGAAGGGGGAAATAACCGCTGCCCTTGCCGCGATTACAGCCGCCCCGCCTTCCGGTGGACAGCGGAGAGCGTCTCTTAAGATCGTCCTTGAGGCGGTCGAAAAGATTAAAGCAGATGACAAGACAAAAGACCAGTTTCTTGCCGAGATTGTTGCACTTTGCATCAGTATCGGGGACATTGAAGATACCCCTCGCCGCGCGCTAGAGCTTATTGTGGGCCAGTCGACCGTTGAACCTCTCGCGCATACGCTTGAGGAAGCCATGAGGTTGCGCCTCACTCAAGGTTAAGGATGAAGACCTCTCGTGGAGTCTCGAGCAAATCGAGACTCCTTCTTTAATAACCTTTCAATCTATATTATTTTTGGAATCTTAGTGTATAATGTCTGTTGTACTTAAATGTTCAAACCGCACACAGTCCTTGGCTTAGGCCTTTGGTTTATCGCCATTGATTTTTTGGGCGTTCCGTCCGTATGGAAGATTCGTTTGTATGTTTTGACGGGTGTCGCGTTTGTTTTAGTGTATCTTTTCCATCTTGGGCGCGAAACTATTCTGAAGCTTGCAAGACGACAGCACGCTGACACTTTTACGGAGAATGGCGTGAAGACGCACGAAAATAAAACCGTTTCTTCTGCCGAGAAACCATGAAGTCTCGGCGTCATATAGGAGATATCTCTTTTCTCTTTTTTTTATTATTGGCGGCGTCTACTGCCGCTTTCATTTATTACGGCGGTTCGATTTCTAGTACGACGAGTTATATTGCAGAGCAAAGCATGCAGGCGGCTGAAGTTCCGTTGAAAAAGGAAGTCATGTATATCAAGACTCCGGAATCGGTTAAGGCCGTATATATGTCGCAGTGCTTAGTTGCGAATAAAGAACTGCGTTCCAAAATCGTGCAACTTATAAATGAAACAGAATTGAATTCTGTTGTCATAGACATAAAAGATTACAGCGGCAAGATTTCATTTATTTCACAGAATTCGTCATGGGCGCAGAGCGTTTCTGCGAATTGTTATGCGCGCGACATGGAGGATTTCGTTGAATCTTTGCACCGCGACGGAATTTATACAATTGGCCGCATCACGGTATTTCAGGACCCTTATCTTTCCAGTTTGCGCTCGGACCTTGCCGTTAAGAGAGATTCTGATAAAACCGTGATTTGGAAGGACCGCAAAGGTATAGGTTATTTGGACCCAGGCGCGCGGGAAGTTTGGGATCTTATCGTGGCGCTTGCGCGCGAGGCGCGTGAGATCGGTTTTGACGAGTTGAATTTCGACTACATAAGGTTCCCGTCGGACGGCGACATGTCAGATATTTATTTTCCATATAGCGAAACGACCATTGTGGCCGATGTAAATGGAGGGAAGGCGTCTGTGTTGCGCGAGTTCTTCCGATATCTAAACAGTGAACTAAAAAAGGATAATCTCGTTATTTCAGCTGACCTGTTTGGAATGACTACAACGAACCGTGACGATCTAAACATTGGGCAGATTTTGGAAGATGCAATTTCCAACTTTGATTTTGTGTCGCCGATGGTGTATCCATCCCACTATCCTAGCGGTTTTTTGAGCTTCTCTAATCCCGCGGAGAAGCCGTACGAAGTAGTGAGGTATTCAATGGACGCAGCGGTCAAGCGCGCTAGCACCACTCCTTTGAAATTGCGCCCATGGCTTCAGGACTTTCAGCTCGGGGCCGTGTACACTCCCGAGATGGTTAGATTGCAGATCCAGGCCGTTTATGACAGCGGATTGGACTCGTGGATGCTTTGGAACGCGTCTAACAAATACACCCGTGAATCTTTATTGCCAGAATAAGTGGATGTCTTGCCCGCATAAGTTTTGCTTCGCAAAACTTATGCGGGTGAAGAACGCGTCTAACAAATATACACATTAGGCGCTTGACGCCGAGTAGTATTTGTTGCGTGTTTCTTCATTTATTGAGTATGCAGTCTCTCGGTAGTACCATATATACAGATGAAAGAACCCTGTGGAAGGTTCATAGTTCATCACAAGGAAAAAAAACAACAACACAATCAGGTTATGGCACGTTACTATATTATAAAGGGCAAAGGCAACTGGATCCCAATTACGGAGGATGAAGGCCTCATGATCCAGAGCGAATGGAGAAATGGAGAAACATCAGCGACGAAGGATGCTATTTTAGCAGATCCACGCAGGCGGAAACCTGCGGCTCCTGATACAATCACGGAACCAGTAACGGCTTGTTGAAAAAAGGCCCTCGCGCGCTCTAGAGCGCCGCGGGGGCTTAAATTTTGGTAGATTTGATATAATAAAAGCCGTAGCATTTTCTAACCGTGAACGACAAGGATTACCATACAGAAAACGAGAACGAAGTGAATTACTTCGCCGAGACCGATGCCCGCAACAGGCGGGTTCCGTTTGGTATTAAAGCGAAAGACAGATCCCGTCATATTTACGTTATCGGGAAAACAGGCATGGGCAAATCAACCATGCTTGAGAACATGGCCATTCAGGATATTAAGAGCGGTCGCGGGATGGCATTTATAGACCCGCACGGCAAGACTGCGGAACTGCTTTTGGATTATGTGCCGGCGGACCGGGTGCGCGATATTCTGTATTTTGCTCCTTTTGATATGGACTTTCCGATTTCGTTTAACGTGATGGAAGATGTTGGCCCCGACAAGCGGCACTTGGTTTCAAACGGGCTGATGTCTGCGTTCAAGAAAATCTGGGTTGACGCGTGGAGTGCGCGAATGGAGTATATTTTGAATAACATTTTGCTTGCACTACTTGAATATCCGGGCTCGACGCTTCTTGGCGTCAATAGGATGCTTGCGGATAAAGATTATCGGAAGCGCGTGGTGGAAAATATCAATGATGTTTCCGTGAAAGCATTTTGGACGGATGAATTCGCGCGTTACGGCGATCGCTACATGCAGGAAGCAGGCGCTGCAATTCAGAATAAAATCGGTCAATTCATCGCGAATCCTCTAGTTCGAAACATCATTGGTCAGCCGAAATCCACGTTTGATCTCCGAAAGATGATGGACGAGCGCAAAATCTTGATACTTAACCTTTCAAAAGGAAGAGTCGGAGAGGCGAATGCGAATTTACTCGGGAGCATGCTTATCACAAAAGTATATCTAGCGGCGATGTCGCGCGCCGATACTCCGGAGCAAAAATTACGCATTCTGCCGAATTTTTATCTTTACGTTGACGAATTCCAATCTTTTGCGAACGAGAGCTTTGCGGACATCCTGTCTGAAGCGCGCAAATACAAGCTCAATTTAACCATTGCGCATCAGTATATAGAGCAGATGTCGGATGAAGTGCGCGCGGCGGTATTCGGCAACGTCGGTACGATGGTGACATTTCGCGTAGGCGCGTATGATGCCGAAGTTCTCGAAAAGGAGTTCGCTCCGCAATTTACAGCGCAGGATCTCGTTAATCTCGGCATGTATCAGGTTTATTTGAAACTTATGATTGACGGGGTTGCTTCACAGCCGTTTTCGGCGAGCACGCTTCCTCCGCTTTCGTCCGAGCGCACGTCGTATCGTGAGGCGATTGTTTCGCTTTCTCGAGAAAAATATGCGCGAGCGCGCGACATTGTGGAGAGCGATATACGGGATTGGCATGCGGAAGGGCAACATGCAGAAGCTGTAACGAAGAAATCTTTTCCTGCGATGCCAGCGCGACCGTTTCAGCAAGCACCAATTGCGCCGCGCAGCAATGTCAGGCAGCAGGACGAGAAAAAGCAGGTACGCCCACCGGAACGACAAATAGATAAGGGGCGTGAGCGCGAGGAAGATTTACAGAAGGCGATTTCTCTAAATTACCTTAAGCCGAAGCCAAAACCGGAGCTAAGACCGCAGCCGAAGCAGTTGGCGCAGGGAGGGGAATTGCGCCGAGCGCTTAGCGAGGCGCTAAAACAGCATGGAATAGTTTCTACGCCGAAAGAAGGGAGGGCTGTTGTAAAAGAGAATTCGCAAGCACAACCACAGGCGTCGAGAGAAAATAAACCGCCCGCAAAAAAAGAAGAACAGGTTCAACAAGCAAAAAAAGAGGTGCCTGAAGATGTGTTAAAAAAACTTTTGAATGTGGACGAAAAGAAATAATCTATTTTTGCTGTTTCTGTTTTTATCAGTTCCGCTTATGGCAGCGGGGCAAATTGTTATTACGGAAATTATGTATGACCTTGATGGGACTGATACTGCTCGGGAGTGGGTTGAAATAGAAAATATTGGCACCACAAGCGTTGATATTACTGATTGGAGATTTGCTGACGTTAAGGCCGACGGAACAATCTCAAAGCATCTTTTGTATCCTCCACCCGATAATGGCGGAGTAGGAACGATGACTATTGCCCCCGGCTCTTTTGCGGTTTTGGCTGCTGATGCCGCGACTTTCCTGCGAGAGCGCGCTGGTTTTTCAGGAATTGTTATTGATACAACCATTTCTAACTTTGGTCAGCAGAACGGGCGTACCTATTACGCAAAGCTGTTTGACAAAGGCGGGACTGAAGTTAGTTCAATGTCTTATACGATTGACATGGGAGCCAGTGGCGATGGAAATTCTTTGCAAAAGGTTTCGGGCGCGTGGGTTGCCGGAGCCCCGACTCCGGGCGCGCCGAACGTTTCGGGAGGCGCGCAAACAGGAGGACAACCAGCCGCAACGACAACTTCAAACCAATCTCCATCAACTTCTGAAACAGCTCAATCTTCGTCAGTGTCGAGCTCGTTTCCCACAGAGCCGCAGATATCTGCCGAACTTAAAGGTCCGCAAAACGGAATTGCCGGAGCGGACATTGTTTTCTCTGGAATAGCGCTTGGGCTTCAAAAACAGCCGATTGAGAATGCGCGGTTTCTTTGGACATTCGGTGATGGCGCCTCAAGAGAGGGAAAGTCGGTTATCCATTCGTATTTTTCTCCGGGACAGTACGTAGTAGTATTAAACGTGTCTTCAGAAAAATATACTGCATCGGTTCGGCAGACGATGACGATTATCGCGCCGAGTATTTCGGTGCAGGCTGTAGAGATAGGACCGAATGGTTTTGTTGAGCTCTATAATGGCGCGACGGTAGAGCTTGACCTTTCAAATTGGCATATTCGTACAACCAGCAAAGTGTTTACTTTTCCTATCCACACAATTATTTTGTCCAGAAAGCCCCTGCGGTTTTCAAATCAGATTACAGGACTCGAACCAAATGGCACGGCAGAACTTCTTTATCCGAACGGAGTAGTTTCCGCTTCTTATACGCCAAAACCGAGCGTGATTGTTTCAGCGCCGGCGAAAGCGGAAACAAAAGAAAGTCCCGCGCCCGCGCCCGCGCCAAAACCGGCTGCCACAGTGATAACGCCGGCGAAAGAGAGTGCGCTCGGCGAAGATTTTGACTCCGCGCAAATTTCAAAAAATGAAATGACGGCGTCGGCGCTTTCCGGCGCGCAACGGGCCGGCTCCGGCACACAAGGAACATGGGTTTGGTATCTGCTTCTCGGCGGCGTCATCGTTGTTGCGTCCATTGCGTATTGGATCGGTGGTCGGCGCGAAGAAGGGGAGTTCAGAATAGTAGAAGATGTCGATAATAGTTGATTTTAGCCATTTTTGGCCGCCCCCCGCTTTTATTTCTTGTTTTCTCGGAAGAAATGAGATAGCTATTGTGTGGACGACATGGTTATAAGTTAACGCTATAATGAGGGCTTGTCATGAAATAAATGGCGGGCTAGTATTGATTCGTGGCTAAAACACTTGTCTTTTCAACGAATTACTTGCCCTTTATAGGCGGTGCGGAGCTCGCTATAAAGGAGATAACCGAACGACTGCCTGATATGGCATTTCACCTAATTACCCCTCGTTATAAGGGGTTTTTGCCTTTTGAAGAAGTTTTGGGCAATGTGCGCGTTCACAGGGTCGGTTTCGGCCTTTCTATTGACAAATTTCTTCTTCCGATTCTTGGTTTATTCAAGGCAGTTTCTCTGCATCGGCGCGAACGTTTTACGCTTGTGTGGTCAATGATGGCAAGCCAAGCGAGTGTCGCGGCGGCGCTGTTTAAGTTTACTCATCGGCGAATTCCGCTTGTATTAACGCTTCAGGAAGGGGACGAGGAAGAACATTTGCGCCGGTACGCGTTCGGCATCAAATGGATTTATTCTTTTTTCATACGCCCTTGGCACGTCCTGGTTTTTAAAGCCGCAGATTTAATTACAGTTATTAGCAGACATTTAGAGGCGCGTGCGAGACTTAACAACATTTCTGTTCCAATAGTGCTCGTGCCGAACGGCGTAGACATAGCGTTGTTTGAAAAAGCGTCGGACCAAAAAGAGCGCGTCCGCGCGCGCAAAATGTTCGGTTTTTCCGAGTCGGATTTTGTTATTTCCACCGTCTCGCGTCTGGTTAAAAAAAATCGCGTGGATACGCTTATCCGCGCTATTTCACTGCTACCGCCGTCGTACAAACTTATTATCGCTGGTGAGGGATATCTTGAAGTACAGTTGAAAAATCTAGCATCTGAACTCGGTGTTACCTCGCGCATCATTTTCTTTGGACGGATTGAACCATTGCGTGTGCCAGAAGTTCTTTCGGCATCGGACGTGTTTGCCCGCCCCTCCGCGTCAGAGGGATTCGGAAGCGCTTTTCTTGAAGCGATGGCGGCAGGCGTTCCCGTCATTGCAGCCAAAGTCGGAGGCATCGCTGATTTCGTTACCGACAAAGAAACCGGATTATTTTGCGAGATAGGCGATTCAGACGACCTCGCGCGGAAAATAACAATTCTTACGCGCGATCGCATTCTTCGAGATGACATAGTTGAGCGGTCGCGTAAAATGGCGCGCGAAAAATATGATTGGTCTCGCGTCGCTCTTTCGATGAGTGAACAGGCGTTTTCACCTATCGCACGCCTCAAGCCCGAGCGCATTTTAATTGCTTCAGGTATTTATCCTCCGGAAATAGGCGGGCCCGCTATATACGCGCAGGAATTGCGCGAGGCGTTTTGGAGGCGCGGCTATGCTACAGATGTGGTGACTTATGGCTTTGAAAAAAAACTCCCGCTTGGAATCCGGCACGCCGCGTATTTCGTGCGGATATTCTTTCCGATTTTATTTTCAGATTGGATTATTTCTCTCGACACATTTTCAAGCGGGGTTCCGGCCATTGTGTCGGCAAAACTGCTTTTCAGAAAAATAATAGTCCGCATCGGCGGCGACTTTCTTTGGGAGCAGTATGTTGAGAGAACCGGCGAAATGATCCCTCTTCCGGTATTTTACGAAAATTTGCCACACCTATCGCTAAAAGAGAAAATTGTTTTCGTGATTTCGCGCGCGGCATTGCGTCGAGCCAACAGTTTGATATTCAGTACCGATTGGCAAAGACAGATATGGCAGAAACCGTATCGGATATCGATTTCAAGGACTTCGGTCATAGAAAATTATTATGGTCCGAAAGAGAAGGGCATTGAACCAACGCGCAAAAATATTATCTTTGCGGGGCGCGCTATTAAACTAAAAAACCTCGAGTCATTAAAGACAGCTTTTGCGCGCGCACAGAAAGAAGACAGCGCTTTAACGCTCGAGCTCGTGTCCGTATGTCACGAGGCGTTTCTGGAGCGGATTCGTTCGGCATACGCAATTGCTGTACCCTCTCTGTCCGAAGTCAGTCCGAATATCGTGCTTGAGGCGATACGTTTTGAAAAACCGTTTCTTTTAACCGAGTATAATGGTCTGAACGAAAGAATCGGCAAGCTGGGTATATTTGTAAATCCTAGAAGCGAGAATAGTCTTGATAAAGGGATTTTGGAACTTGCGAATCCTGCGCGCTACGGGGAACTCAAGAAAAACCTTTCCTCGTTTTCGTTTATGCACTCGTGGGACGAAATTGCTTCCGAATTTGTTTCTATATTCAGATCACTATGATACGCGTTATTTCCATAGGAACAGATAGAAAAGTTTTTGAGAAGGGGAGCGCCGTGCGCGAACGCCTCTTAAAACAGCGCGAGCTTTTTTCAGAGCTCCACGTTGTAGTCTTTTCAACAACATCCGCGGGGCTTGTTGCTGAGCAGATTGGAAATCTTTGGCTTTATCCTACCAACTCGCTCTCAAGATGGTTCTACGTGCGCGACGCAGTTTCTCTTGCGCGCGGACTTATTGGACAGCGCGCAATGACTTCTGTAAATTCGGTTATCACAGTACAAGACCCATTTGAATGCGGTCTTACGGGATTTCTTGTTTCTCGCAAGACTGCTTTGCCTCTGCACGTGCAAGTTCACACAGATTTTTTGAGTCCGGAGTTTTCCAAACTTTCGCTATTGAACCGCTTTCGCGTGCGCCTTGCTCGGTTTATTTTGCCTCGTGCCAAGAGGATTCGCGTTGTAAGTTCTCGTATCTCGGATTCGATTCACGCAAACGTGGCGAAAGTAACTGCGCCGATTGAAGTGCTTCCTGTTATTTCAATTCACGCGTTGCTATGGGGGGCAAAGCCGCTTCGCCGATTCAAAAAAGAAGAGGGCGGGTCATGTCTGGCGCTCATGGTTTCGCGATTTTCCCCAGAAAAAGGCATCTCACTTGCACTTCGCGCGTTGGAACAGGCGCGGGAAGCTGGTAGCGCGGTTGCGATGGTGTTGGCCGGCGAGGGCCCGGAACAGACAAGAATCGAGGATGAGATATGCGTGCGCGGACTTGAATCGGTGGTGCGCGTTGAACTATGGAGTTCCGACACGTCTTCTTTTTATCGCGTTTCGGACGTTGTTTTGGCCACGTCACGATTTGAGGGTTATGGGCTTGTGCTTCTTGAGGCGGCCGTGCATGGCAAGCCGATTATTACGACCGATGTCGGTATTGCGCGCGAACTCATCCCAGAAACATATCGGCGATTTATTTGTCCGGTCGGCGACGCGGAGTGTGTCGCAAAGTGCCTCTCCGAACTTTCCGGCGATGCGAAACTACGTTTGGCGTATGGTTCCGCGCTGCGTGCGTCCGCCAAGAAATTTCTGATTCCCGAAGATGAATATTGGAAACGATATCGGGCAGATTTGGAGAACTGCGTACGTTCAAAATGATTTCTCTCTACACAAAAATCAAGATACTGTTTTGGAACGCGCTTTATGGGTTGAGAGCCACATCGCGTACTTTATTTTGGCACTACATAGGCAATCGTTTGCTAACGCTTACATCCAACATGTTTACGAATCTAAATCTCACAGACATGGAGACGTGCTACAAAATGTTCACGCGTGAAGTAGCAGATGCAATCAAAGGCAAACTCGTGTCGCGGCGTTTCGGCATTGAACCGGAACTGACAGCGCGAATAAAGCGGTTTCGGGTTTATGAAGTTGGCATATCATATCGCGGGCGTACCTATCAAGAAGGTAAAAAAATAAATTGGAGGGACGGCATCGCCGCATTTTGGCATATTGTGCGGTTCAATCTCTTTCACAAATGAAGCTCTTGCTTATAACTCAAAAAATGGACTCACGGGATGATGTGCTCGGGTTTATGCATAGATGGGTTTTTGAGCTTGCAAAACACTTCTTATCGATTACCGTTATTTGCCTTGAGAAAGGGGAGGTGTCGCTTCCTCAGAATGTTCGCGTTCTCTCTCTCGGCAAGGAGAAGCAGGAATTAGGAATAATGAATTATGAATTATGGAAAAGGGCTGGATACGTTATTGGTTTTGTACGATATATCGTACAAAATAGAAAACAGTATGACGCGGTGTTTGTGCACATGAATCATATTTACGTCCTGCTTGGCGGAATTTTATGGCGTATTTTGGGCAAAACTATTACGCTTTGGTATGCGCATGGGTATGTGCCATTTTCGCTCCGTGTTGCAGAAAAGTTCGTTCATCTTGTGCTCACTTCAACAAAATCCGGTTTTCGGATTCCGAGCAAAAAGGTTCGCGTTATCGGGCAGGGGATAGATACGGAGTTCTTTAGGCCGTCACAACACTCAACTTGGGCTGGGCATATCTTCAAAATCGTGTCTGTTGGACGCCTTTCGCCCATAAAAAATTACGAAACACTTATAGAATCTATAAAGATTCTTACAGATGATAAGATACGTATTCAAGCGGAGGTACTTGGCAAGGCTGGCGCGCCCGAGCAGATTTTATATGCCGAATCGCTCCAGAAACTTATCATTGCGAAGAAACTTAAGAAGTCTATGAAGTTCCCGGGCGCTCTGCCGAATACGGAAATTCTATCGCATCTTCAATCCGCCGATTTTTTTGTAAATACTAGTTTGACAGATAGTTTGGATAAAGCGGGGCTTGAAGCGATGGCATGCGGATTGCCCGTGCTTGCGTGCAATGATGCGTATCGCGGCGTTTTTTCTGATTATCCGGAATTATTATTTGAGAGAAGGAATCCTGTCGATTTGGCAAGAAAACTAAAAGCGCTTATCAAGTATTTTGAAACAGATAGAAATATACTTT
>CAYJSB010000013.1:0-13925 GCA_964372805.1 uncultured Candidatus Saccharibacteria bacterium
CATATGGTCGCGGAGATTTTGTCTTTTAAGCCCTTTGAGTTTTTTGTATTCACTTGGCGTTATACCGAAAGTGGCTTTGGAAATTTCAGCGGTCAAAATTTCATAATCCTTTTCCTCTCTGGCGCCACGCTTCTGCCACTCATCCGTCAGTTCCTCGCGGATAGCAATGCCCCGCATTCTCTTTTCAATCCAGTCGTCGGGATAGCCCTTTAATTTGTAAAGCAACCTTGTCCTTTTCGTGGCTAGTTCCGGATTTTCAATTTCATGGATTCTTTCATAGCCGACTTTTGCCAGCCATCTCTTAAACGGTTCGGCTTTGGGCGATGGGATAGATTGAATTATTCGAAAAATTCCTTCGGTATTAACACAATCGGTTTCTCGCTTTTTTCCGTCTGGAGCTTCAAGTTTCAACTGTCGACAAATTGTCGATGGTTCAAAATCATCCTCATCTTTAACTCGGATCTTCATTTTAAACCAATAGTCGTTTGGATTTGAACTGTCAGTAAGAGCTTCTACCACATCTACAACCGAAAACCACCACTCCCCCCGATGAAGAATTCTTCTGATTCTTTGACCTTTGAACAAGGCGATTTTTGTATCACTCGGCATTATTTTTTATAAACTAATTCCAGACGTTGCTCGGCCGTTCTTTTAAAATTTATCACCCGCCTTCGCTTTTTTTGTCGCTGACATATTGTGTTTTTATGCTTCTTCCCCCCTCTGAAAGCTATAAGCTAGAAGCCAACAGCCATAAGCTTTTCATTTAACGATAAATTGTAATTCCTTTTTAACCGACCGACCAAACTTATCCTGTGCTTCAATGGTAATTATAGTATAGCCCGCTGGTAGCAACAATTTGCGCGTAAAGCCGCCTTTTTCATCGGTAAATATCTGCAAACCGTTCACCGTGAGGAACGAAATGTGTTCGGCGTGCCCGCGCACGATTATTTCAGGCGAAGTAGAAGCGACAGTTATGCCGTTTTCGGGGGAGAGAATGACAAGTTGCGGGCCTGCAAGAAAATCTCTAGCTTGGAAATAAGCGTACAAAAGAAGAGCGATAACGCCGATACATATAACGCCGACTTTTAACCGAGTGCGTGGGTCATTCCTTGCCATGACTAAGGCATTTCATTCTCTTCGCCCATTTCAGGATTTTCTTTGGGGGTTGCGCCGATAATTTCGCGTGGCTTTGCTCCATGCGCCGGTCCGACAACGCCGCGTTTTTCAAGCAGGTCGACGAGTTTTGCGGCGCGAGAATAACCGACGGAGAGCTTCCGTTGCAGATATGAAGTAGAAGCTTTCCCGGCTCGTATCACCTCCTCTCGCGCCGCTTCATACAATTCGTCACCGTCTTCAAGCGACGTAGAGTCGAGATTCATCTGCAAGATATTTTCTTCGGATGGCGCCGTGAGATCGATTTGATCGTTTAATGTTCCGGCATAAGCTTCAGTAAGAAATCTCACTACTTTCTTCACTTCGGTCTCTGAAATAAATGGCGCCTGAAGTCGGGCCGGTTTTGACATATCCCCAGAAAGATACAAAAGATCGCCAGCTCCGAGAAGTTTTTCGGCTCCGCCGGTATCCAAAATGGTCCGCGAATCGATTTGACTGGCGACTTGCAGAGCAATACGCGCGGGGATGTTTGCTTTAATTAAACCCGTGATAACATTTACAGACGGACGTTGCGTTGAAAGAATCAAGTGAATGCCAACGGCGCGGCTCATTTGCGCGATTCTGACGACGGCTGATTCAAGCTCGCGCGGGTATGTGCTCATAATGTCGGCAAGCTCATCTATCACGATGACAATGTACGGCATCATGGCGGGAACTTTGGAGGCGTCTTCCTCGCTCAACCCGGTTTTTCCTTCAAGTTTCTTGAGCGCCGGCAGAAGCACGTTTTTGTGATACGACTCTATATCGCGCACTTTTTCCGCCTCTAGAATGTCATACCGTCGATCCATTTCCTTTGCTATGTGTTTCAGGGCCAGTATCGCCTTTTTTGCGTCGGTGATAACCGGCGTGAGCAGGTGCGGAATTTTGTTGTACATCGTAAGCTCGACGCGCTTCGGGTCTATCATGATGAACTTGAGATTTTGCGGCGAATTGCGGTAGAGAATGGAAGTCACAAGCCCGTGTCTGGTGACCGACTTCCCGGCGCCAGTCGCGCCAGCGATAAGAATGTGCGGCATTTTATTTAAATTGCCGAAAATGCACGTGCCTGCTATCGCTTTACCAAGCGCAACGAGAAGCGGTTTTTCCGATTGTTTGAATTCCGCGTCTGCAAACATGGTCGCAAGGCCGACAGTGGATTTTGTGCTGTTTGGAACTTCTATACCGACAAGCGATTTGCCGGGGATTGGCGCCTCAATGCGAAGAGGGTGCGCCGCAAGCGCAAGCGACAGGTCGTTTTGAAGCCCGACAATTCGTGAAAGTTTTACGCCCTCGGCGGGTTTCAGGGAATAGCGCGTTACTGTGGGTCCGATAGTTACTTCATCCATCTCAACTTCAATACCGAAGTTTTGCAACGTGCGTTTGATGACGTTGGCGTTTCCTTTTATGTCGCCGGTATCGGGCTTCCCTTTGTCTCTCTCAAGCAATGAAAGCGGGATTGGCTTGAATATCTCGCCTGTATATATGAATTTTTGCTGAAATGCGATACCTTCGGTTATGACAGCCCTCTTGTCTCCGGTGCCGACTTTTATAACGAGTTCCCGCTCCTCCTCATCCGCTTCGTCATCTTCAGCGTTTTCTTCTTCATCGTCTATTTCTTCTTCCTCATTTTCTGTGGCGTTATCTTGTATTTTTATTTTTTTTGAACCAAATGAAGGCAGGCGTATTTTTGAAAAGAGTAGCGAGAGATTGATTCCCGTATCAAAAACGATAAGAATGCAGATGATAAGAAGTGCGACAAGAAGGAGTAGCGCCGCGATTGTTCCGAAAAGTTTCAGAAATGGCAGAGAAACCATGGCTCCGAGAAATCCGCCTTGGTTTGTAGCCGTAATGCCAACTATACCGAGTCCAGAAAGCAAGAAGATTATTGCAGCGAGGGTTTTCATTAGTGAGAACTCCCTGTGGATATCTTTTAGTGTGGCAATGCCGTATAGGGCAAGAATAAGCGGAAACATGAAATAACCTACACCGAGGAGATTATATAGTCCGCTATATAGCTTCTGGCCCACGACACCGGCTTTTCCAAACAGCGCAAGCGTCAAGATCAAGCTAAGTACAAAACAGGTTATGGCAATAATCGCCTGTTTTGTCTCGCTCTTTAGCCCTTTCTTTTCACTGCTATACTTTTTGCCTTTTTTTGCCACAGTAATTTTACTTAATGGCATTATAACATTCTTTTTATTTGCGATTCGCTGGGACGGGATATGTTGCGTGTTGCATTTTGAAAAAACAGCATGGCGCCCTGATACCAAAAAGAAAACTGCCGATGCTCCCGACCGATATCGGCCTGCTTTTCACGAAGATACAACATTTCGCTAACGTCAATCTTGCAGAATGACCGCATGAGCCTATAGTTAGATGACCGATAGATGACTTTTATGACAATCTTTGACCGTTTTAATGTCTTATAGAATAGATATGGATAAGTTAAAGGACACATCAAGGACAGCAGTTATACAAAGTGCAAATAGTAGAAAGCCACAACTGGTAAATATAGCTCTGGCTGGCCATTTATTACTTCTGCATAAAAAATCAGAGAAGATTGTAGCGGCGTTATTTCTTGTGACCGATTACATGACCGATAATAATCCTATAAGACATAGGATTCAACATCTTGGAGTTGATGTAATGTCCTTTGTGTTGTCAATGCCCCAGTCTGTATCAGGCGGCGAAAATGAGTTTGTAAATTTGTATATAAAAAGAATGTTAGAGATAGCATCTTTGCTCGAGATAGCTTTTTTGTCTGAAAAGTTGACAGAGATGAATTTTCGAATCATTTCGGATGAGATTGGAAAGACGGTTTCGACAGTGGAGAGGATAAAGAAGCAATTTGAACCACCGAATCAAGCCGCGAATGTGAGTAGGGTTTTTTCAGCTAATATATCACGTGGCGGAAAGAAAGGGGCCGGAAGGTCTTTGAGCGGTAAATTAAGAAAAGCGGTATATTATAAAGGACATGGAGTTACGTCGGGAATGACCGATAGAAAAAATCGTGTGACCGATAGGCCGAAACAGGTGGGCAAGGATATTCATATCGAAAATGAAGTGGTTAGGGCAGAAAGGAGGGACTTGATATTAAATCAACTTTCTGGGGGGAGCCGGTTGGCTATAAGGGACTTTTTATCAGTACTTACTAGCTTAAGCGAGAAAACCGTACAGCGGGAATTGGTGTCTATGGTGAACTCCGGTGTCCTTAAGAAGGAGGGGGAACGGAGGTGGAGCAAATACTATATAGCCAATGTAACTAATACCGATAATATCAAGGTCGGTCCTTGATATCAGCTCCTAACATCTAGTTTTTCCTCGTTTTTTGTTGTATGCTGCATGTTACGTGTTTTTTGTGTGTTTACGTTTGACTTTTGTACTGTATTATGCGAACCTGTAAGAGGTTTATCAGGATTAATAAATCCTTATTTGGCGGTTTCAAACGAAGGAATTTAATGAGTAGATAGCTACTGCCCTTGTGTAGTAAGGGTTTTTTGTTAGTTATCCACATTTCCTGCTTTGTAAAGCCGTTTTTAAAGATATATAATTCCGTGCAGGGTCAAAACAGCCTTTGGCTGTCGTTGTTATCTTGGAAGTTTTTCAGTCGAACTGATTTCAGTTTTGGTGGGACTTTGAAAACTTAATAAACGACTTAGTTGTGAAAATAATACTGAAATTTCTTTTTCCTTTTTGGTTAGAAAAAGACAGAAAACCGGTCCGAATTCTTGTCAGCTAAATTCATGTTTTTCTTGTCGAGAAAAACAGAAGATAGTTTGAGCGCGTTGCATTTTGCTTTTTGCGAGATGCGACGAATAGGAGTTAGTTATTAACCGGGATAGTTTGAGATTGGCTTGTGTCGAAGCTGTACTCGTTGTCCCACAGATTTTTTTTCCGGAACATTTAATAAACCCGCGCACCTATATCCATAGGTGCAGGGGTAAAAAGCCGGGGAAAAGATTAGTAGTAGATTAGAAAATTAATAATCATGAATTTAACAAAATCAAAGACAAAACGAATCGTTGCAGGCTTTGTGGGCGTAGCCCTCGCCGTTGCGTTTGCGCTTCCGGCGCAAGGTGCGACAGTTGGGGAACTTACCGCGCAAATCAACAGCTTGCTCCAGACGATCGCGGCTTTGCAGGCGCAAATGGCGACACTGTCGGGCGGAACGACTGGCGGTTCAACAACTGGTTATGTGTTTAGCACAAACCTTACAATCGGTTCAAAAGGCGCGGATGTAACTGCGCTTCAGCAGATTCTTGTATCAAAGGGATACCTCACAATGCCGGCAGGCGTTGCGATGGGATACTTTGGTCCGCTTACCCAATCAGCAGTTTCCAAGTGGCAGGCGGCGGCTGGTATTAGCCCAACAGCGGGATATGTCGGTCCGAAATCTCGGGCGGCATTGAATGCGATGGCAGGTACGGGCGGTACGACTGGTGGCGGAACAATAATTCCTCCGTCAGGCGCGACACTCTCCGTTGCCGCGGGCACACAGCCGGCGCAGCAGCTTGCAGTTGAAAGTGCCGCACGAGTTCCGTTCACTAAGTTCACTCTCACCGCCGGCTCTGCCGACGTGACGGTTAACAGCGTGACGGTTTCGCGTGTTGGTCCTGCCGCAGATACAGCGTTTGCGGGAGTTGCCCTTGTGGATGAGAATGGAGTACAGATTGGCATTGCCAAGACTTTGGGCTCAACACATCAGGCAAACATCGGCGAACCATTCATCGTAAAAGCGGGTACGACTCGCACGTTGACTGTTGTTGGTAACATGGCGGCTTCTCTTGACGCGCGTGCAGGAGAATTCCCGGCATTCCAGGTGGTCTCAATCAACACGTCCGCTCCGGTTACCGGCTCGCTCCCAATCACTGGAACGGCGCAGGTCATCAATGCAACGCTTGTTGTTGGTTCTGCCACCCCTGCGCGAGGAGCACTCGATCCCAACGCAACAATTAGTAAAGAGATTGGAACTACAGGATACACGTTTTCTTCGATAAGAGTTTCAGCGGGTTCGGGTGAAAACATTCGTATTTATTCGATCCGGTGGAATCAATCAGGTTCAGCTTCGGCGTCTGACCTCGCCAATGTTGTAACTATCGTTGACGGCGTGTCCTATCCGACCACCATTTCTGCCGATGGCAAATACTACACGACAACCTTCGGCTCTGGTATAGTTATTGCCAAGGGCTTCTCAAAAGAAATCAGCGTGAAAGCTGATATCGTAAGTGGTTCATCAAGAACTGTTGCTTTCGACCTCTACAAGAATACAGACCTCTATGTCTCCGGTGAGACTTATGGTTACGGAATTACCCCTGTTTCAACGGGGACTGGTTTCGCGACAACGGCACCTTGGTACGACGCCTCTGTAGTGACAATTACTGGAGGGTCTGCTAGCACGATTTCCACATCGAACTCTGTTCCTGCCCAAAATATTTCAATCTTGGCGGCAAATCAGCCGTTAGGAGGATGGGAAGTTAAAATTCGAGGTGAGGCAATCACAGTTGCGCAAATGGTGTTCAATATTCTAGCGACTGGAGATGAGGCGGAAAACATCACGAGCGTAAGCTTGGTTAATCAAAATGGGGCAGTAGTAGCGGGCCCTGTTGACGCTGTCAACATCTCAACCAACTCTCCGGGCGGCACCGTTACGTTTACCGATACGGTAACGTTCCCGGTTGGCGATACCACTCTTACCTTGAGAGGACAGCTTGGTTCCGCGTTCGCATCAAACGACACTGTTCAAGCGTCAACCACTCCGTCCACGCAGTGGACTACGGTTACCGGGACAAATACAGGAAACACCGTTTCTCTATCGTCGTTTAGCTCAATTCTTACTGGTAACCTGATGACGGTTAGGGCTGGAGCGCTCGCAATAAGCGTATCTGCTCAGCCGACGGCACGATCAGTTATCGCTGGCGCGACAGGGTTCGAGTTTGCGCGCTATGTCCTTGACGCGAGTCAGTCAGGTGAAGACATTCGAATATCCAACTTCATAGCATCGACATCAGTGACCACAGTTACAGCATCACAGCTTTCAAACTGTAATTTGTACGACGGCTCAACGAATGTCACCAATGATACCAACGTTACGTTGGCAGCAGGTAGCAATACGTTTACGTTCAACGGCGGTGGAATCATAATCCCGAAGGGAACGCAAAAGACATTGTCAATGAAGTGTGATCTTGCTTCTGGAGCTACATCAGGCAATATCAGATGGGGTTTGGTGGACAACTCATTAACATACACATCAGCTGTTGGCGTCTCTTCAGGTATCACTGTGACAGAAACGATGACTGCTTCAAACGGTCAGTTAATGACCGCAGCGTCAACCGGATCATACACGGTTACAGAGGACACGTCGCTTCTATACGGTTTGGCGCAAGCTGGATCGCAAGGGGTAACGCTTGCGAAGTTCCGCTTTACGGCAGGAGCTTCGGAAGGGGTAGCACTGAAACAGATTGCCCTACAATTGGGTAATACATCCTCAAGTTCACCAGCTGACCTAGTTGGTGAAAGAGTGACTTTGTGGAATGGGTTAACTCAGATAGGAACCGCTCAATTTGGCGGAGCCAACGCAGATAACGCGACATCAACGCCGCTATCTCCTGCTCCGGTTATCGCCGCGGGTGAGGCCGTGGTTATTACCGTGAAAGGCGCCCTATCAGCTCAAAACCTGAATGAAGGTACGCCGGGCGCGTTCCTTGCTGTTACCTACGATGGAAACAATGTAGGAATCAACGGCAACTATGCGACTGGAGCGGATTCGCAGGCAACAGTCAGCAGCGGAACAACATCTGACGTTACTACGGCTGGTCTAAGAATCTTCAGAACCGTTCCTACTATTGCGGTAACAAGCAGTGGAGGTACGGGCACTCTGAATGCAGGGGCGGATCTCTACAAGTTCACCGTATCAAACGGCAACAACAGAGATGTGGTGTTCCAGAAGTTTACCTTCTCAATTGCTACCTCGGGTTCGGCAGTGAACGGCTTCACGCTCTATGGCGATGGAGTAGCGTTTAACACCTCTGCGGTAACAGTGAGCAGCACAGAAGGAGATCCTCTGGAAATAACAGCAAGCGGTACGTCAAACGCGCAGATCATTTCTGCCAATAGCACAAAGACGTACATCTTGAAAGCAGCTACTGTTCCTAACGCAAGCACTAGTGTCATTGATTCAATCACACTCGCGCTTCTCGCGGACACCTCGTATCCTTCACTTGCGGGCTTGATTGGTACGGTAACGACGGTTGAAGCTGGTTCGGCTAACACAGATAACATTATCTGGTCGCCGTTCTCAACGACAACCCCTGTAGCGACCGCAGCTACGCAAGACAACCTAGACTGGACCAACGGATACGGCTTGCCTGGATTCCCATCCAACACAGCCTTCCCGACCCAGACTTGGACTAGCGCTAACTAATAACCGCCTTGTGATTCTCTAACTTTAGTTAGGGAATGGTTAGGCAAAAGCCCCGCTTCTCGAAAGAGGCGGGGCTTTGCTTTGTACGAAAGTCCATTTTTTGATATAACATTATGTATGAATAGGAAAATTTTTTTACCGCTTGGGGTAATTACTATCCTACTTGCTGTTGTGGTTGGTTTTTTTTATGCAAAAATGGAACCTGCGACGGAGCCGGTAGCTGGCGTAGTAGATGTCTCTCCGATAAACGTTGGTGACATAATGGGAGCAACCGACGAGAATTTGGAATACACAATTGAAGTTTTGTCTCCAGAACTCGCCGTAGACGCAAATCCACCGGAACTTGATAGAAAGGTTAATTTTTCAACGGCCGATGATGGGTCAAAGTTAGCGATAGCGAACATTTCTGAATCCTTAAAAACCGATAAAGCAAACTTGGCGTTATGGATTGATCTTGGTTCTTGGCGAAATATAATTGAGGACTACGAAGGGGCGCGGGAAGCGTGGGAGTATGCGACGAAACTTGCGCCGTCGGCATCGGTCGCCTTTGGCAACCTCGGATTTTTGTACGGATATTATCTGCACGATACGGTGAAAGCGGAACAGAATTTTAAGATTGCAATAAAAAATTCCCCGCAAGATTTATTTCTTTATCAACAGACGTTTGAATTTTACCGCGACGTGCTCAAGGATAATGTCAAAGCTCGCGCGCTTGCGGAGGAGGGGAAACGGATAACTGGCAACACAGCGTATTTTGACCAGTTACTAAACACGCTTCAATAGAATGGAAAACCGATGGCAACGTTTTTTGAAACTTTTTGACCGGACATTTTTCAAAATGGCGTTCCAATTTCTCGCCATTCTTTTTATCGCATTTCTAATCTTGCTTGCCATTGGGGCGTACGAGGCCTCAGGAAAATGAGAACTTTCTTAAAAGGGTTTAGTCTGCACGCAGAATTCCCCGCGGCTTGCCGCGGGGAAAGGACGAGCTGATATTACTTTCTTAGTTCCCCTAGTATAACTGTCTAAAAAAGACCATCCATCAAGTGTCACGCTATAGCGTAGCACTTGATGGATGTGGTATACTGGTTCCATTCATGGGAAAGCTCGAAACGGACTCAAAGAAACGCACGAGAAACAAGAAGATTGCGCAGGTTATCCTGACCAGTTTGTTGGTTGCTGTTGCCGGCGCATTAAATCCGACTATGCTGGTTTCAAGAGTTTTGCGCGAGTTAAAGACTGATAGGCCAAAAAGACGTTCTGCCCAAAACAGCATTTATGTAACGCGTAAACGCCTCCTTGCTCGCGGACTCATTGAATACCAGAACGGCTTGCTTCGTTTGACTGAGCGGGGAAGGGACGAACTCCAATTGATTGAGACAAGAAACTATCAGATAGAAAAACCGAAGCGGTGGGACAAGAAGTGGCGCATGCTTATTTTTGACATCAGGGAAGAGAGGAAAGGGTTGCGCGATAAGGTACGACAAACCCTCGTCTCGATTGGGTTTAAGCGCCTGCAGGACAGTGTGTGGGTATATCCGTATGACTGTGAAGATCTCGTTGCGCTTTTGAAAGCAGATTTTCATATTGGCAAGGATTTGTTGTACATCATTGCCGACGCTATAGAAAATGATGTGTGGCTGAAAAAGGAGTTCACTCTCGAGTAGTTTTTCCTTGTTTTTGCCATTAGTTTTTCCTTGTTTTTGCCATCCATCATCTTTCACGCTATAGCGTGATGTTTGATGGATGGGCTAAATCCACAGTTCAACAAAAAAATGAACGCTTGACTCTGTAAGTATCATGCGCTATCTTAGCTTTACCCAAAGAACGCAGGTGGCTTATGCCTTAAGTAAGTCCCTAACCCCGCTTTTGGCGGGACACGGGCGAGCGCGGAAGGTGCTCTAGCCTGCAGAGGGTCGACTTTTTCCGCCAGAGGCGGCAGAAAGACAATCTTTGGGCCCTTATGGGCCTTTTAAAATGCAAAATGCAAATATCAAAAATCAAAATGACAGTTAAAAATGTAAAATGGGGAATATCTTGCCGACGCAACCCTCTCTATTTTTGGATTTTACATTGTCATTTTACACTTTGATTTTTCCATTTTGAATTATTATCGTGGCAAAAAGCAAAGTACAAAAACAAGAGAGTTTAAAAAAGCTTTCGGAAATATTCAAAAACTCAAAGACTGTGGTTTTTGCAGGCTTTGATAAGCTTTCGGTAGGAGAGGCGACTGCGACGCGGAAATTGATGCGCGCGTCCGGAATCAAACTTCTAACCGTGAAAAAGACACTGTTATCAAAAGCCCTTGCAGAGAGCAAACACGGCGCTGGCCCGTCACTTTCTGGCCAAGTTGCGCTAGCGTATCTGACTGATGAAAAAGGAGATATGCTGGCTCCTGCACGCGAAGTGTTTCAGGCCGGCAAAAAGTATGAGGGGAAACTTTCCATACTTGGCGGCATATTTGACGGTTCGTACGCGGATAAAGAGAAAATGCTGTCAATCGCGATAATCCCGTCCCGAGAAGTGCTCTTGGCGCAGTTCGTTAATCTTATCAATTCACCGATTCAGAGTCTGGTGATCGCACTGGACGCGGTTGCAAAGACAAAGACGGCTTAATGTAGCAAAAAATTATGTTAGATGAAGTGAAAAAAGAAGAAGTGGCAATTGAAGTTCCGGCAAAATTCAAGACACTAATTGATTCTGTGGAAAAGATGTCGGCGCTTGAATTGAGCGAGCTTGTGAAGGTTTTGGAGAAGAAGTTTGGCGTGTCGGCTGCGGCGGTTGCAGTTGCTGCCACGGGTGCAGGAGGCGCTCCTGCCGGCGATGAAAAAGCCGCATTTACGGTTGAATTAACCGAAGGCGGTGCGCAGAAAATCGCGGTTATCAAGATAGTCAAGGAAGTTTTGGCGCTTGGCCTCAAAGAGGCGAAAGATATCGTGGACGGCACCCCGAAAGTTCTGAAAGAAGGAATGAAGAAAGTTGAGGCTGAAGAGCTTAAGAAACGGATAGAGGCAGCAGGAGGCAAGGTAACACTTAAGTAAACAGCAATATATTCAAACAGCCGAAATCCCGTACCAATTTTGCCATCGAATTATCTCGTGCGGCGCGGGTGCGAATAGCACATCCCGTTTTTGGCGAAGCGCCGCACTCGTTGATATCAGAGGATTGGTGTTGAATTATTAACTCTCATGAGTAAATGCAAAATTGGTGCTGTGACGGAGGCCGAGGAGTTGAAGGCAAAGATTGAAGCGGCGGGTGGAAAAGTTGTGCTGAAATAGACTCACAAAAAATCCCCTACGGTACGCCATAGGGGATTTTGATGTTGAGAAAAGAGGGGCGCATTATCGCAAGGCGCAGGGATTAAATCTTTTCAACCAACGAATTCTCATGATGAACGAGTCGTTTTTTGAGAGTGTTTTTTGCGAAAGCGGATTACAGAACGGACATCCCCAGTGAGATTGGACGATGTAATGTGTCCTTGATTCACCCACAAGTTTTCCTTCATCAGCGGCACCCAACTCAACATACGGGTGCCAGATTTTCAGGAACAAGTTTTTGATACGCCACATAATATTTCTTTCTTTAGGTTGTACTGGAATCATTCCACGTCACATACTACATGCTTCACAGTGTCTGTCAACCCCGTTAGAGTTTTTCATATATCAAACTAAGGCCATTGCGCGTATTCTCGCAAAGTTTTTAGGAGTAGGTATTATATAAGAATGTAAAACTCCAACGGGGTCAAGCATGCATTTTTCGCAGGCGCTTGATAGTATGGCCGCGTAGGCTAATTGCTTAAAAAATGGAAATACTAAATCAAATTTTTGGCAGCAAAACCCGTGTTCGAATGATGCGCTTCTTTTTGCTTAATCCAACGCGCGCGTACGAACTTTCCTCGGTTGTATCTTTTTGTTCTGGAAAGAAACGCAAAGTCGAAAAAGAACTTCTTGCCTTTGAAAAGGCGGGGCTCGTGAAGCGAAGGAGATTTTTCAAGGAGCTGAAACAAAAACGCGTGTCCGTGCATGGATGGACCCTTAACGCATCTTTTATATATTTGACACAACTGCGAAATATTTTAGTGAACAGCGTTACGATGCGTAGCCGCGACATTGTAAAGCGTCTTAAAAAAAGCGGTGGCGTCAAGCTGGTCGTTCTTGCCGGAATTTTTATACAAAATTGGGAAAGCCGAGTTGATATTCTTGTTGTTGGCGATAAGCTTGAGCGCGGGTACTTATTGCGCGCGTTGCGTTCTATGGAAACCGATGTTGGACGAGAGCTGCACTATTCAATCCTTGATACCGCCGACTTTCAGTACCGAATGAGTATAGGAGATAAATTAGTGAGGGACATTTTTGATTATCCGCATCAGGTGGTTCTTAATAGTGGAGTTTTGGACAGTAAATAAGGCCTTTGCCGCAGGCTCACGTTTTGGCCTTATAAACAGCCTCAATAAAGCCTTTTTTCACACAAGTTATCCCCGAAACCTCTTCCAGCTCGCGGCTCTTTAGTGGTATCATTAATGCAGTCTTATAAGTTAATTAAGGTCGTTTTCATTATCAATATAATTTCTCTTTGTCGTTTTATATGGCGGCGAGGGGTTTATAAAAAATACAATGATTAGTACATGGAGTATTACCTTCCAGGAGTCTTTGCAGGACATTTGGACGGGTACCGCGGCTTTTTTGCCGAAGCTGATTGTTGCGCTAGTAATCTTTGTCATCGGCTGGGTTATTGGAGGGATTGTTGACAAGGTTATCGCGCAAATCATCAAGGCGCTTAAGATTGATAATATCTTGAAGAGTGCGAAGCTTGATCAGTTGCTTGGCAGAGCCGGACTGAATCTTGATACTGGTAAATTTATCGGAGGGCTTGTGAAGTGGTTTATCATTATCGTATTCTTGGTCGCATCGCTTGAGGTGCTTGGCTTGAGCCAAGTCAATTCGTTCCTCCAGCAAGTAGTCTTACTCTACATACCAAAAGTTATCGTAGCGGCTTTGATTCTCTTGGCAGCTGCGGTTCTTGCGGATTTTGTTGAGCGAGTGGTGGTTGGAGCGGCGAAAGCGGCTGAATTAAAGTCGGCGAATTTTGCCGGCAAAATTACCCACTGGGCGATCTGGATTTTTGCCATCCTCGCGGCGCTCTTCCAGCTTGGCATCGCAGCGGCGTTCGTGCAGACGCTGTTTACGGGTGTGATTGTTGCAATCGCGCTTGCGCTTGGCCTCTCGTTTGGTTTGGGTGGCCAGGAAGCGGCGGCTCGATTCATCGAGAAGGTGAGGGGAGACATCAGCCATCACCACCCGCAATAAACGCGGACAGTCGCGGACCGGACGCAGACAGTTGCGGACAAGAAAAA
>CAYJSB010000014.1:0-13638 GCA_964372805.1 uncultured Candidatus Saccharibacteria bacterium
CTCGCCTAATACCCCGTCAGCTTGCTGCGGGGATATGGACGAGCGGGGTTTTATTACACTCGTCAAAAAAAGATGGCGGCGCGCTTCGCGCGCCGCCATCTTAAATATCAAAAACTACTGCTCAACCCGACCCGGGTATCTCATACCCTGCGGTCCATCTTCTATATCGGTCGAAACTGCCTTTGTCGTTGACTTAAGCGGAACGCTTGAAAATCTGTCCACTCCGCTTGCAACAGCTTCGGTGATAAGCGTGGGAGAAGACCCGAGCTGGCTTAGGGACGGAACAATCGATACCTGAAACGCGGCTTCGCGCGGAGAACTTGAAAATCCGGTACCCGCAGGCAAATCACCAACGTTCCATACAATACTTCGATTTGCCGGCTCGTACACGACAGATTCTCCGGAACTTACATTCCCAAGCCACGTGACATAAACAGGTAGCGTGGCAGAAACACGCATGCCGGATACGCTATTTAATGTATTCGTCAAAGCCCACACGGCCGTGTATGTCGTATTCACTTCAGCTTTTGGCGGAACGGGTCCTTGGTTTGAAAACGCTCCAGTATAGTAGAGACTCCGTCCCGACAAAGCGATATTCGAAGAAACAAGAATCTTTTTAGAAATACCCGTGAATATCTCTTCCGGAATATTTGCTCCGGATAATCTACGCGCCTTTACGGTAATATCAACCGTCATTTCATTACCGCGAATACCTGAATACAAAAGCGACGACAACGGCAATGGCGAGAACGAAAACCCGATAAGTCCTGTTTCTCCGGGATCGACAACCGCCTGCCCCGGCGACGTGATTTTATTCCAAAGAATCGTATTGTCCAAAGAATTATAGTATCCACCATTGCCGGCACTGACAGAAAGGCGGTTGAGAGATTCTCCGGAAAGCTTTGCCTGAATTTCAAGGTCTGCGATACGGCTGTCTAAATTATTCGTCCACGACACTTCTCCACGCACCACTTGTCCTGCAGGCACGGCATACGTATCGGAATTTGAACCGTCAAGCGAAAGAACCGCGCTCACGAACGGCCGTTTTATAGCAATCGGATGATTTGTAAATAGAAAAGTCTTTCCAATAACCCGATTGTCGTTCTTCCCCGGAAGTCCGAGATTAAATCGAAATAGCCGATCATCCCCTTCCTGTCCGGTCACCGTACCTTTGATGCGTATAACTCGCCTGTCCGCCGGCTGAAAATCGCCAAGCAGAAATACATTGTTGCTATATGCCGGCGACGGAGCTGCCGCATTGAATTGAAAACCGAAAGGATAGTCGACGCGTAGCATAAGCCCGCTAATGACAGACGTCGCGTTCGAGACTATCTCGGCCGAAATTTCCAACTCACTTCCGCTCACAGTTTCAGGAACCGAGTTGATTGTCATACGCACAGGCGCCGTGGAAATCAACACATCATAATACTGCTCTTTGAAATAGGTCGCGCTTGAATCCTTCACGCGAAACTCGACAGAAACGATTATATGCTGGGAGCTATCTGCCGCCCCGAAAAGCGCCGCCTGTTTGGAACGCTGAATGTTTCCGTTTGCCGGTATATTGTCCATTTCCTCGAGCTCTCTCGGCAAATCTTTTTCTTGGTCATCGGCTGTACGAGTCCCAACCGGATATTCAACCAAAAGTTTTACGCCCTCAAGAGCGACATTATTTCGATTCTGTACGTTGATATCAAAAGAAAGCGGCTCGCCAGCTCCTATGGTTGAAGAACCATTGATGGTGATCGCAACATTATCAACTGAGACCTTATTGGCGCCGCCAAAAAATATGTATGCGGCAAAACCAATAGAAACCAGAAAGAAGCCGCCCGCAGATATCAATATTTTTTTCATAGTAGCCGGCTTTATTAAGCGGTGCTCTTCAGGCTTTTCGGCGAGATGTTCCGGAATTTCCTGCCAATCTGATTGAGCCCCGGAAGTTGCGTTTGTAGTTGGTTGAAGCAATTCGGGCTTTTCCCCTGGTTTTACTTCGCCTCGCGCGTATAAATCCTTCTCGGTTTTTTTTAGCTTGTCAAACGAGAATGTTCTTTTCTTTGGTTCGGCCATATTGATAGATTATAACACTGAAAATCGCAAAAAGTGTAACGTATAACTTGTAACGCGAGACGGGCATACCATACCCTTTGTCAAAGATGGCTGGCTTGAAGCGATTCGTTTATAGACCGCAACAGATGCCGGCGCTGTTTCCGTGCCGATAGCAATACTTCCTCCCCCAACGGACTTTTTACAAGAGAGTCTGATAGAGATGACCGCCCAACATAACCGAGATGATATAGGATGCGTAAAACAATAATGACCTCAACGTCAGGTAATTTATCATCGGCAACTGACTCGAGAAACGCGAGCCCTTCTATAAAAGAATCAAAAAGTTCGGCGTTACGCTCTTCTCCGTGAAGCATTCGTTTAAGAAGCGCGCAGGCATGCGCCAAAACGACGCGCCTAGTGCCGTGCCTGTCGACAGCCATATCTGCCTCGTCAGACACAGCAAAATAATTTTTCTCAAGCCGAGCGTTTGTTATGCGCCATCCGCTCCTACCATGCACCAGATTCACAACAGAAAGTGAGTATGGCTGCAAACTGTAACGCAGTTTCGATTTGATTTCGCGAATCCCTTGAGCAATCGCGCGTACAAGTCCGAATTCGCGCGTATAAAGCGTAAACACGCGGTCGGCTTCCCCGAGCGCACGCGACGATAGAATGAACGCTTTTGTTTCGTAGATGCGATAGGACATGGCTGATTTTTAAGGAGTGGAGCGGCTAAAAAGAATTGGGGCTTTGTTCACGCCGCTCGCTCGGAAAAGAACAAAAGAAGCCTGTTCTTTCCACTCGCTCGCTAGCGAATAAAAATCGCCACCCCGTGCTATTTTTACCGTTAAATTTCTCATCAAAAATTGTGTTGTTGTAAACCATGTTACTTGCCTTACGACCCGCGCTGCCGGATCCCGCAGGAAAGCCCTGCTTCCAACATGACAAGTAGGCCAACAAAACATTTGACTGGCGGCGACCTGCCCCGTAGCAGACGCGAAGCGGCTTGCTTCGGGGAGCGGGGCACTCCTCACTAGTCTCGTAAAAATAGTGCTTGGGCGATTTCATTTGGTTGGTTTAGGGTCTATGGTTTTAGAACCGGACATTTCGAGAAGCGCATCTAGGGCGCTTGGGAGCTCTGTCACACCATCGCTTGCGCAGAAGTGTCCTTTTTGATGTTCAACTATAGTTTTCGCGTCTAACCTTTCTTCAAACAATTCTTTGTTATCGAGAGGCACCACCTCATCGTCATCAGAAAACACGGCAACAAATTTATCCGTATGTTTCTTTACTTTTTCAAAATCAATTGGGGTTTCCAGCCATGGCTTCGCGATATCTTTCTCTTCTTGTGTCTCCAAATTCATAAGAGTAAAACAACCGCCAACAAACACTACACCTCCAACTTTTTGACTAACAGGCAACTTCTCTAAAAAACGAAGTATTGTTTGACAACCAATACTGTGCCCTACAAAGTAGGTATTTTCATCAGGAGTGCCGACTATCCGTAACAATTCCTCCACCCATTTGGCTATCTTCGGGTGTGAAGTCTCCGGCATCGCGGGAGCAAAAACCGAAAACCCATGCTCGACAAGATTATGTGAAAGCCGCGGGAACCAGTGATTATCGGGTCCACCGTCCCACCCGTGAACCAAAAAAACGCGCTTCGTATGCTTCATATGTCATATTCTATCAAAAAACGTAAGCAAAAAAATCCGCGAGGTAGGGCCTCGCGGACAATGGTGGCTTTACGGCGCAACCGTAGCCCGTGACCGAACAGGTCGGGCTTTCGTCTTTCTTGAAAACAACCATTGACGAACCTTGCCATACCGGCCTCGCTGAACAAACATTCTGAAGCGGATATGCAGCGTATTCGCGCTGTTCTCAAGCCGCGCCAGCTGTTCGTGAGAACATTCCCACATGTCGCGCTTCATTTTGTCTTCGCACAACACTCCTTCTCGTGCATTGTCGCGATTCAAATACTCCGCAAGGACGCGGTTGGTACTCGAATCCAAGGGATGAACAAACCAAAACGTAATTCTTGCTTTTGCCATAACAATTCTCCAATAGAGAGACTACACACCATACAAACAAAAGTCAAACCACAAGCGTTCAATGCCCCCTTCTCATATCACATTGAAGCCAACAAACACTAAACATCATCATACACCATTCACACGGCGTCCCGAAGCGGGACGCCGTTTTCTATTGCATCCCATCTTTTTCTTTGGTTTTCTGAAATTACCTCATCCTATTATAACAGGCCTATAGACCTGTTATAATAGGATGAGGAATCAACAATTTTATCTCCTTAATCCCATTTCCCCCTCTCCGGCAAACGTCCCTAGTTCTATCGAGGAAAGCGAGGCGGATTTTTTGATTTCGGATTCAAACTTTTTGAGCACGCCATTGGACGCAAACGTCGCCGACGTGGCAAGCACGGCAAGCTCTCCCGCCTTCAAACCTTTCGTCTTGCGAAGTTCTTGGATAGTCCGAATAATTTCTCGCAATTCCCCTTCCTCCTTAAGTTCGGAGGTAATATTTGTATCAAGCTCAACATCATTTGCCAATTTCTCGTCAACAAGAACTTCTTTCACATTCACCTCGTCGGCAACGAGTGCAAGCAACTCGCTATCCGCTTTCAACTTTTTACTTTTAACTTTCAACTTCGCGAGCGGCTGCCGAACCTTTACGTTCGATTTTGCACGCGCTTCAAGCGCAATGGATACGATCTTTCTTACCTCTGTCATGTCTTCAATCAATGTTTCGTCAACGGTGCCCCATTCCGGCCAATCCTCCAAATGCACGCTCTCCTCCGCGGCGCCAACCGACGAATACAAATGTTCGGCGAAAAACGGCGTAAACGGCGCCATAATCCTTGAAAGTTCCAGTAAAACAAATCTTGTCGTAGCAAGCGCCGCCTCTTTGTCATTGTTTCTATTCGTATCATTCGCGCTCATTCGTATATTCGCATCGTGTTCTTTAAAGCGATTCCGAGAGCGTCGTATGTACCACTGCGACAGGTCGGCGATAAAATCTCGGATGGCGCGCGTTGGCTCCAAAAATTTGTAGTTCTCCAAGCTTTCGGTTACTTCTTTCGTCAGCTGATTCAGTCTCGCAACAATCCACCTGTCTAGCACATGCGCAGTTTCTGGTTTATATTTTCCGGCTTTCTCTATCGGAGTGGCGTACAGCTGATAGAACGCGAGAACGTTTGACGCCGGGTTGAAAACTTTTTTCACAACCTCGTCCACCGTGCGCTCGTCAAAATTCTTGGACTCTCCCGGCTGATTCACGGAATACATCCAAAACCGCAGAGGGTCTGCGCCGTATTTTTCCATCGCGAGAAACGGGTCAACCACGTTCCCAACAGACTTAGACATCTTCTTGCCCTCGGCATCCAAAATATGCCCGAGACAAACAACATTTTTATACGCCTTCCCTTTGCCCATAATCGCGCCGATTGCATGCAGTGTATAAAACCACCCGCGCGTTTGGTCTATCGCTTCGCAGATAAAATCCGCCGGATACAAAAGGCGCGGATGAGGCGCGGATGAGGCGCGGATGAGGCGCTGAAAAATACCCTTTTGATTATCCGCGTTTAATCCGCGTTTGCCTGCGTCTTGCGCGAACGGCATCGCGCCTGAATCAAACCACACATCCATTACCTCTTTCACGCGCGCCATCTCGCCGCCTCGCCCTGAGCCAGTCGAATGGGCGCAATTCTCGCAAGCAAGCTTCACTGAATCAATATACGGACGGTGCAAATCAAGTTCCAAAAACCTGTTGCGCGGTATCCTGCGCCAGATGATTTCCTTTGCCTCCGCGTTCTCAATAAACGGAACTCCTTTCTTTTTTATCGCGAGCGTCTCTTTGATATCCAAACCATCGGCGACCGCGACCATCATCCAAATAGGCGCTTCGTGGCTCACAATCAAAATATTCTTGCCCTGATATGCAGTATCCAATTCCTCAAGGAACGAAGCCACCCGCGCCTTTATCTGCAAGCGCGTCTCTATGCCGCGAACCGGCGTCGTAAAATAGTCCTCCCTATTTTTCAGCAACTTGGAGTAATCTTCTACCGTGATACCTTCAAGGTCGCCGAGTCCAATTTCCACAATCCTCTCGTCATACTTTATTTCCCCTTTCCCAAACCCCAGCGTGTCCGCGATTATCTCCGCGGTCTCTTTGGTACGCGGAAACGGCGACGCGAAAATCATGTCTATCTTCCTTCCCTTCAAATTCCTCCCCGTTTCCCGCGCCTCATCCTTCCCCGTATCGGTCAACTTAAACGGTTTTGAGCGGTCGGAGTTGAGTGTTCTGTTCAAATTGTTTTCGGACTCGCCGTGACGAACCAAAAAGAACCGATTGCCGGACCACCGTCCTTCGATGTCGTAAATGGAACCGACAACGCGCTGCTTCTGACACTTATTGCACTGCCAAATCGGAAGCGGCGTGCCCCAGTAGCGCTCGCGAGAAATCGCCCAGTCTTTCACTTCGTGTAGCCATTCGCCGAACCGTCCTTCTTTTATATGCTCCGGCTCCCAGTGAATCTTTTCGTTCTCTTTGACGAGTGTCTCGCGAAGCGCGGACATTTTTATGTACCACGAATCGCGTGCGAAGTAGATAAGCGGCGTGTGGCAACGCCAGCAGAACGGATAGCTGTGCTGATATTTCTCTTTGGCAAATAAGAGATCCCGACTTGCGAGGTCTTTAATAATCTCCACGTCTGTCGCCTCATCTTTGACGAATTTTCCCGCGAGAAACCCCGCTTCTTTTTTAAACGTCCCGTCTTCGTTGACCAAATGATGCTTCGGCAACCCGATTTTAGTGCCAAGTTCAAAGTCATCCTGTCCATACATCACGGCCGTGTGCACGATGCCGGTGCCGTCTTCTGTCGTCACAAAATCAGCCGCGTACACCTTGTATGCATTGGCGAGTTTCTCCTTTTCAGCGCCGGATATGTGCTCTTTGGTGAACGGATACAAAGGTTCGTATTCCAAACCAATAAGTTCTGCTCCGCTTAATTCTTCGATGATATCAAAGTCATAATTTTTCAAAACTTCACTAACCCTATCTTTCGCAAGAATCAGAATGTCGTCCGCACCATTTTGTAATTTTGAATTGTCATTTTGATTTTTGATTTTTACATTTTTAATTATTATGTATTCAATCCGCTCGCCAACCGCGAGTGCCACATTGCCCGGAAGCGTCCACGGCGTCGTCGTCCAGGCCAGCAAATACGTTTTTCCCTCGTTTGGAATTTTGAATTTTGGATTTGTTTGGGATTTGGTGCTTGTGATTTGGAATTTTACGTAAACAGACAAGTCCTTTACGTCCTCATATCCTTGCGCGAGCTCGTGTGACGAAAGTCCGGTCTGACAACGCGGACACCACGGCACAACCTTGTAATCTTTGTACAAGAGTTTTTTGCCGCTTGCCGTCTTGATGATATTCCATAGCGATTCTATATACGAATTTTTGTAGGTGATGTACGGGTCTTTGAGATCAACCCAGTAGCCCATCCGACGGGTAAACTCTTCCCATTCGTGCACATATTTCCACACGCTTTCTTTGCACCGCTCGTTGAACGCCGCGATGCCGTATTTCTCAATCTCCTTTTTTGATTTCAGCCCCAATTCTTTTTCAACGGCAAGCTCGACGGGGAGTCCATGCGTGTCCCACCCTCCCTTTCGGCGCACATGAAATCCACGCATTGTTTTGTAGCGTGGAATCGCGTCTTTGAAAGCGCGCGCCTCAAGATGTCCAAGATGAGGTTCCCCGTTTGCCGTCGGCGGACCTTCGTAGAAAATATACTCGCCCTTGGGTGATTTTTTCTGAAGTGTTTTCTCGAAAATCCCCTTCTTTTGCCACTGCGCGAGTATTTCCTTTTCGCGCTCGACTAATTTGTTTTTTGGTTTCTCGTCCATAAAAAATGCCAGAATGAGCCAATTCTAGCACCTTTTTATCACTTTAAAAATTACATCCTACTCGGCACTTTGATACCCAAAATCCAAAGGCCGTTTTCCATAACGGTGCGGAAGGCGCTTGTGAGCGCGAGTTTGTATGGCGAGTGCGGGTCATTCTTGTCGGCAATTTTTTCTTTCGCGTAGAAACTATTGAACGCTCCGGCAAGCTCGGTGAGATACGTAACGACAAGGTGCGGAGCGTTTTCTTTCTGCGCGCGCTCCACGATTTCCGGAAAATACAAAAGCTGGCGTTCAAACGGCGCTGTCTGCCAATCCATAAGAGAGCCCAAATCATACGATATATCGTATGATTGTAAGACCCCCATTTCTCTTGCTTTTTGCAAAACCGATTTTGCCCGCGTTGCCGAATATTGCAGATACGGACCTGAATCTCCATCAAACGAAACTGATTTATCAAAATCAAAGACGATGTCCCCGCCAATCGCCTGCCGTAAAATGGAATATTTCAGAGCGCCAACACTGACCGACTCCACAATTTCTTTTTTTAGTTTCTCGCCGTATCCTCTCTCCTTCATTTTATCCTCAATCAATTTTTCGATCTCCGAAAGCATCTGTTCCGCGGTTATAACATCTCCAGTACGCGATGACATTTTCCCAGACGGCAGACGAAGCATGCCGTGGGAAAGGTGTCTTATTCTTGACGCGAGCCCCTTGTCTATCTGACGAAGCGCTTCAAGTCCAACCGCAAACACCCCGTCCTGTTCGCTTGCGGTAACAACCACCGACACATCGGCAGAATATTTTTTTGCCTTCGCGAAATGCAAACCGAGCTCCTTCGCCTCGTATGTCGGCAAACCTTGTGAAGTAATAAACACGCGTGTGTGGAGCTTTTTATTATGCTTCTCTGCTCGAAACACAATCGCTTTTTCACTCTCCTCAAAAATTCCTTTTTTGAGAAACTCTCGGACAATTTTCATCCCCGGTTTTGCCATCTCGCTCTCAAAAAAATAGAAATCAAACTTCGTACCGAGACGCGCGTATATTGTCTCAAAATACTCCAAACTGATTTTCCTGCCCCAGTCATAAAGCTTATTGACTGCGCCGTCACTTCGATCATAAATTTTCCTATTGAGCTCTTCTATGGCATCTTTGCGCCCATCCTCGTACGCCGCCGCGCCAAGCTTGTATGCGTGTCCCAGATACCGCACCTGCGCCTCTACTCCGAGTTTGTTTAGCGGCTGATTATCATGTTCGGGCGAGCTCTGCATTCCCCACATCGCTTTTGCTACGTGGAGTCCCACATCTCCCTGATAGCAAGCGCGACGGACCTCGGCGCTTTGCGCTTCAAAGAGCCGCGCAATTGACTCGCCTATCGTGTTGGACATCAAGTGCCCGATGTGAAATTCCTTGAACGGATTCGGGTCGGTGTATTCAACCATCACTTTTTCCCCTTTTAAAACGTCCCCGTGTCCGTACTTTTTCCCTTTCTTAAGAATATCCGCTACAGTTTCCGAGAAATATGCTCGTTTGAGAAAGAAGTTTATGAAGCCGGGCCCCGCAACCTCAATTCTCTCGACGCCATCCGGTAGTTTCTTCGAAAGCTCCGCAGAAATCTCATCGGCCATCTTCTTCGGATTCTTCTTAAGCTTTTTTGCGCCAACTAGGGCGCAGTTGCTTGCGTACTCTCCGTGCGCCGATTCTGCCGAAATTTCAACGGAAAAATCAACGCCACCTGCAAGCGGTTTCAGCACATCAGAAATGACTCCGGTTATTTCGTCTTTCATCATTATTTGATTTTAACATAAAAAATGCCGCGGACTCTGCGAGCCATGCTTCGTAAAGAAGCGATGCTGCAGAGTCGCGCGGCGCGTTGTGTTTACCTATCGGATGTGGGTTGAATCCGGCAGGAAGACCTATCTCCCTCTGAACCGCCTCGTACCACCGTCCGACGAAGGAAGAGGCAAATGCCCCTATTGAGTACTTGCGGTACCGTCTTTGAGCCAACTAACGTCAGACCTTACCCGACTGTTTTGCCATAAACGGTTTCTGATGTCCCGCTCTGTGCTTGTGTGCGGGACAAGACAAGAGATTACACCCTATAAAAATCGCGTCAAGCGAACTGTGCATATCCAAGAGACTAACTCAAGGCAATAGTGTTGACATTAATCCGTGAGTCCCAATCGATTTCTGGAAATTTTCGCAATAATTCGTTCAGATATTTTTTCAGCTCTTCATATTTCCCTTTCTTCTTTGCCTCAAATTTAATGGTGATATACGGACCGTTTTGGGAATAACGAACGACAAACATGCTGTCCTTTGTTTCAAGGCGCACGCCATCCCCCGCCCGCTCATCGTTTATAACCTCGGCGCTCGGATAATCCTTACGCAGTATCGGCTCTATTTTTTTCATCAGCTCAACCTTTTTCTCGTCGGCGGCATACAATTTTATTTCCGGACTTGATATGTATTTCGGCAATGAAGCAACAGCTTCTGAAAGCGTCTTGTTGGATTCCGAAAGGTATCGCAACAGGCGCAGTGTTGAATACGCGCCATCGTCGTGATTGTAAAAATCGGCGGAGAAGAAAAAGTGCCCGGACAACTCCCCTATAAACGCGGCTTTAATTTCCTGATTTTTTTTCTTTAGAAATGAATGGCCTGTTCTCCACATAAACGGCTTACCGCCAGACTCAAGTATCGTTTCGGCAACACCTTTGGAACACAACGTGTTGTACATAATCGTCGCACCTTGATGCTCGCGGAGCACGCCCCGCGCAAAGAGCGCCACAAGCACGTCGTTCCAGATAATCTGCCCATTTTCGTCAACAATGCCTATCCGGTCACCGTCGGCATCATAGGTAAAACCGATATCCGCTTTCGCGGCAAGTACTTCTCTGGAGAGGCGCTCCACGACATGAGATTCGGTAGGATCCGCCGTTCTTTTGTAAAAAGAACTGACGATTTTGCAATGCTTTTCAACCACCTCCATGCCGGCTTTTCTTAAGAGAGCCGGCATAACGGAACCGGCAGTCGTTCCGCTTGCATCAATCACGATCTTAAATTTCTTTCGTGTCGGCACCCGGGAAATGAGATCATTGAAATACGCTTCACGAATATCCTTCTTCGCCGATTTTCCATTTTTTAATCCTTTTTCGTAATCTTCCTCTTGGACCATCCGCCGCAATTCCTCCATGCCCTCGCTTACCAGGGTTTCCGAAAAATCATTCGCGAATTTAAAGCCGTTGTACTCCGGCGAATTATGGGACGCGGAAACAAACACTCCACCTTTTGTCTTCAGATAATACTGCGACCAATAGAACGTCCCTATCATATTCAAACCAATATCAACCACATCCGTCCCGGTCCACAAGAGACCTTTAATAAGCGCGTGTGTGTATGAACGGCTTGTTTTCCGCGAGTCCCGGCCGACCACCGCTTGCGAAATGGCGCGCCGCTTGAGATACGTGCCGAACGCCTTGCCGATATGCTCAACGATTTCAGGATTCAGGTCAACGCCAATTAGACCACGAAGGTCGTATCCGCGAAAAATGTTCGGATTTATCTTCATAAAATATTCTTGCAATACTTAAATAATTTTTCTGATCGCTTTGTAAATCCGTTCGTGCACGTTCTTAATTGGGAGCACTTTTTTGCCTTTCATACAATTAATAGTAACCCATCCGTATTTCTTTGCGACATACTTATACGCGAGCGCCGCTTTTCTAAGGTGCGACAAATCAGCCTCATGAATATCGCGCTTTTTCCCTTGCGTGTAATCTCGTTTACCTTTTTTATCCACAAACTTCTGTGCAACTCGCGGATCAACGTAAAGCATAATCGTAACATCCGGCTTCGGGATCTCGAAAATCTCGTACTCCATGTGCATAAGCCACGCAAGAAATGCGTCGCGCTCTTTGCCCAACAACTTCCCCGCTTGATGCCCCATATTCGCCGACACGTAGCGGTTGCTGATGACAACACGCCCCTCGGCAAGCCATCGTCGTATATCAAATGATTTCTCAAAACGATCCAGTGCATAGAAAAGTGACGCACGGTAGGGACCAACATCTTTGGCACTTCCATACTCGCCGCGCAAGTACCGTTCCACAAAATGTGCGGAGGGTTGACCATACTGCGGAAAGTCGGCAAGCGCAATTGCACGCCCTTCAAATGACAAGCGTTTGGACAATAATTCAACTTGCGTCGCTTTGCCCGACCCGTCGGTGCCTTCTATGACGACAAAAACTCCCTTTTTCATGCTCGAAGAATTTTGTCTATTTTTTTCGCGATCTCACGAAAATCCTCCTCTTTCTTCCCACGCGTCGTTTCGGCTGGGCTTCCGAGACGAATTCCCGAAGGGTCAACCGGGGTCCGTGTTTCATTCGGAATCGTATTTTTATTGACAATGATACCCGCTTTTTCCAGTCGCTCGCTCGCCTCTTTCCCTCCGATTCCCCCCGCCTTGAGCGAAGTCGAAGCGTTGCCTCCCTTCCACGTATCAACCAATAAAAGATGCGAGTCGGTCCCGCCGGAGACGACGCGCCAGCCGAGGCGAGAAAGCTCGCCCGAAAGCGCTTTTGCATTTTTTATCACCTGCGCGGCATACTTTTTAAACGCCGGCGTAGCCGCCTCTTTGAGCGCAACCGCAACCGCAGCAATTTGATTTGCGTGCGGCCCGCCTTGCAATCCCGGGAAAACCGCCTTGTCAATTTTTTTATACAATTCCCGCCCGTCTATACGCGAAAAAATGAGCGCCGAGCGCGGACCTCGCAGAGTTTTGTGCGTCGTTGTAGTTACAATGTCAGCATATTCAAACGGCGACGGATACACGCCGCCCGCAACAAGTCCCGCGAAATGCGACATATCCACCATAAGCAATGCTCCGCACGTATCTGCAACCTCGCGAAACTTTTTGAAATCAATGGCGCGCGGATACGCGGTAAAACCGGCAACAATGATGTTCGGTTTTTCCCGCTCGGCTATCGCGCGAAGTTCGGCATAATCAGTCTGTTCGGTTTTGCTGTTCACTCCATATGGAACCTGCGTCCAGAATTTTCCGGTTGCCGACACCTTCTGCCCATGCGTTAAGTGACCGCCGTGAGCAAGCGACATGCCCATGATTTTTCCGCCGAGAGGCACAAGCGCCGTGTACACCGCGAGATTTGCGGGAGAGCCGGAAAGCGCCTGCACATTTACGTGCCACTTGTTTTTGTCTAAACCGAACAGCGCAAGCGCGCGCTCCTTGCAAAGATTTTCAACCTTATCAATTATTTCATTTCCCCCGTAATACCGATGCGCAGGATACCCTTCGGCATATTTGTTGGTCAATTCCGAGCCAAGCGCTTCCAGCACGTCTTTGGAGACGTAATTCTCCGAGGCGATTAAATTAATCACCTCTTTCTGCCGCTTTTTCTCGGCATCTATAAGTTTCTTAATTTGAGTGTCTTTCATCCCGTAGTGAAATTTCAGGTTGCTCGCAGAGCGAGCGGCCATCATTTTCCATTATCTTTTAAACCTTTCACAAACCCCCTTTTTACATCATAAACGTCTCCTAGTACAAGTCGCGACCTGAAATTCTACTACGGGATTCATCCCCGCCATTCTACCAATCTTCACCAAAAAGAAAAGCCGGCGAGTAAGACTCGCCGGCGAAGCAGTGTTCATTAGGCTC
>CAYJSB010000015.1:0-6553 GCA_964372805.1 uncultured Candidatus Saccharibacteria bacterium
ATCACGTTGCCGTTTATGAGTTATGGCGGCTCGCACCTCTTAGCCGAGTTCGCGGGGCTTGGAATCCTTATGGGTATGCGGCGCTACAGCCGCGCAGCGCACAAAGAGGTGGTGAAGAATGAGTTTGTTGGTCCCCGGTAGGGCGCGGATGTACGCGGATGAAACGCAGATAGACGCGGAAAGGAAATCCCTCCAACGGTTCCATATATAGAACCGTTGGAGGGGGTTGTTTCGCTTGCGCCACCGTGCTACGCAATGCTCTGAAAAAGACAGTCCTCACTGAAAATTTACGAAATTCAAACGCAATGTGAAAATATACGACTACAATAACTGTAAGCTATAGCAATGAGTTATTGTATGTCGGCTTTATGATGTAAAAGAAAACACCCCGCCGAGACGTGGTGTTTCTGGTGGGGGTTGTAAGTAAACCTCAGTTATTTCACGTCGAATCGCTTGTAACCAAGGCGGAAATACGGCGAGTGACGATTCACGAGATACATTGGTATTGGTTTCTCCACTGCTGTTTTTTTCCCACGCTCCCATTCGGCAATTGCCCCTTCAGGAAACTGAGCCAGTGTAGGGCAAGATTTTGTATGCTGTTGCCCATTTTCGGCTCCGCAGTATTTACAGATTTGTTCACTCATATAAGGTAAAGATCGGTTGAGTTGTTTGAGGGCTAAAACTACTTTCCCCATGGTAGCATGTAGCTGCCTTTCTGTCAAGTTTTTTCCAAAATAGCCCTTTGCTAAGGGCTTTTATAGAGATTTTTGGTGGCAGAGAGCATTTTCTCGAACGAGAATTGAGATTTGACGTGGGCGTGAATTGCAGAGCCGAAGGCGGTGCGTTCTTTGAGATGTGTGACCATAAACGACAAAGCACTAGCGAGTTCGGATGGATTTTTTGGCTGAACAAGAAGCCCCGACTTTTTATCTTTCACGATTTCCGGGATTCCGCCTACCGATGTGGCGATGACTGGAAGAGAAGCGAGGCCGGCTTCGAGGAGCACATAGGGGAGACCTTCTTTTACTGATGGAAGCACGAAAACATCAAACGCCTTTAAATATTTTGACGCTTCATCAATGTATCCGGCAAAACGGACAATGTGCTTAAGTCCTTTTTCATTGGCTAGTAACTCAAGCGACGCCTTTTCTTGCCCTTCGCCAACGATAACGCACATAACATGAGGATATTTTTTTGAGATTTCTGCCATTGCGTTTATCAAATAGGTTAGGCCTTTGTTCGGATGCAGTTCCGCGATTGTGCCAATGGCCACACACTTCGATATATCGTAGTGAAGTTGTGTGCCCATTTCTTTTCGTGCCGCATTCGCGGATAGAAAGACGGGTGATTTGATGCCGAGCGGGATGAGTGCGAGTTTATTTTTTACAAACGGAAACGTGAGTGCTTGGTTATATTCTCGCTGCGACAACAGGATAGTCTTGTGGCACAAAAGCATGGTGAGCCATGAGAAAAAAACAATAGCCGCGCGCTGGTGAAGAGGCCGGTCTTCATTGAATGCCCACCCATGCACGGTGTAGATAATACGTGGAGCGTATAGCGTAGAGCGAATAGCGAATAGTCGAGCAGCAAGTGCGCCAAGACCGGCTGCCTTCGGGCTGTGCAGGTGCATAATATCCGGCCGCTCGCGCTTGATGATTGAAAAAATTTCGCCAAACGAACCTGCGTCTTTCGTTGCCGATATATCACGCCCAAGCGATTCGATGGAAAGTGTCCTCACCCCGGCTGTCTCCAACTTCTGTTTCAATAATCCTTCACCTGCCTGCGCCGCGTGCGTCGCGGCAGGCAGGCCGCCAAGCGCCACGACTACCTCAAACCCATGTTCTTTCATGGCGGTCGCCAAATCAAATACATTGCGCTGTGCGCCTCCAAAGTTGCTTTTTGTTATCACATACAGGATTTTCCGCCCCATAATGTTTCTACATTACCACACGAATTACAACTTGTCATCGGCGCCGGTTTACTGTAATATAGGGCTCCACGGTATCCCGTTGTAGAAAATGGCATCGAGCCTTTTCTGTGGCCGGGATTCCGAGAAAATGAATAGGTCGAACATAAACATAGTATTTTCGAAAAAGGTATCGCTCGCTCGAGCAATGCCATTTTTCACAACCGGATGGTAGTCCCGAATCGTTTTGAACGCTGGTTATTGCTTGTGGGCGACGTTTTTTCGCTGTTTTCCGCGCTATGGCTGATGCTTTTTTTGCGTTACGGAGAGCTTCCGAGTAGTCAGGTATTTTTGGCGCACCTCTCTCCTTTTTCGATACTTTTTTTTGTTTGGCTTCTGGTATTTTTTATCAGCGGTTTATATGAGAAGCACACGGTTATCTTAAAGAGCCGTCTGCCGATGCTCCTCTTTAATGCGCTTGTCATCAATGCAGTTATCGCGATCGCGTTCTTCTATTTTGTTCCGTATTTCAAGATTGCACCGAAGACCAACCTGTTTATCTATCTCGTGCTTTCCTTCGTGCTCGTCCTCTCGTGGCGCATCTACGGGTTTCCGCTTCTTGGAGGAACGCGACGCAAGCAGAACGCCCTGCTTATCGGCAGTGGGGCCGAGATGCGCGAGCTCCGTGACGAAGTGAACAACAATTCCCGCTATTCCGTGCGGTTTGTTTCTTCTGTCGATTTGGGGGTGGTAGACAAGCTCGATTTTCAGGAAGACGTGCTGAAGGTCATTTACGAAAATGATGTGCAAATCGTTGCGATTGATTTGCGCAACGAAAAAGTGGAGCCGATTTTGCCGCACCTATACAATCTTATCTATTCAAAAATACGCTTTATAGACATGTACAAGATTTACGAGGATATCTTTGACCGCGTGCCGTTGTCCCTTTTGCAGTACAACTGGTTTCTGGAAAATATATCTCTCACGCAGAAATTCACGTTTGATTTTATAAAACGCACCTTTGACGTGATTTTTTCTTCCATACTTGGCGTTTTGTCCCTGCTTGTGTATCCGTTTGTGTGGATCGCGGTGAGATTTGATGACGGTGGCGACGCATTCATCGTACAGGAGCGTGTGGGGCGCAATAATCGCCCGATACACATCAGAAAGTTCCGCACAATGGCAAATGACGACAAAGGGGAATATGCAAACGGAAACCAGAATAACGTTACGCGAGTCGGCGCTTTGTTGCGGAAAACACGAATGGACGAGCTCCCACAACTCTGGAGCGTCTTGCGCGGCGACCTCTCGCTCATCGGTCCGCGCCCGGAGCTCCCGTCTCTCGCACGACAGTATGAAAAAGAGATTCCGTATTACAATGTACGCCACTTGATAAAGCCGGGGCTTTCCGGTTGGGCGCAGGTGTACCACGACCGGCATCCGCATCACGGCGTTGCGGTCAACGAAACCCGCGAGAAACTTTCATATGATCTTTACTACATCAAAAACCGTTCGTTTTTAACCGACACCAAAATCGCACTGCATACGATACGCGAGCTGGTATCAAGGAGTGGAGTGTAGAAGAAGCTTAGAGCTTTCAGAAAAAGGAGAATCATACGATATATCGTATGAATTATTTCTCCCGGAGAGCAAAATAGAAAGCAAAACAACCATACACTAATTGTAAGCCATGGCTTACAATTAGTGTATGACCTCACGTATGACCTCAAAAAGAAAAAACCGCTGGGCGTACCATGCGGTTTCGTGTGGTGGTCATGACGCAATCTCGTGGAGTCCAAGGTCAGTCTGCGCGCGACCAAGTTGGTACGGCGCGGGGACGCGTTTGTTTGGGAAGGCATTGACCCAGAGCCAATAGACTTGTTCGAACTGTGTCAGTTGTAATGTTCGAAAAGCGTAACGGCATTGAGGTATCTTCGCTTGGGTGATAAAGACACCCCACTTATCGTCGATCTCGTTGAGAATCGCGAACATCGACGAGTCGCTTGTGGCTTTTCGGAGTTTCGCGAGTTCAGCAACTTCGCCGAGCATCTCACAGAGGACCTTTCCAGCTGCTTCTTGGGTTCTCCCAGCTTGCTCGAACTCAAAGACATACTCTTTTGCTTTTCTCATGCGTATAAACAGGGTTGAGGTTCGTGTTCCAATCCGGGAGGTAGAGTATCATAATACGCTAGTTTTGTCAACCATTTATCTTTTTTCACAATTCCGCTAATATACCGACTATGTTCAGACAAAGGCTAGTTGCCATTCTCCTATTGCTTGCCGCATTCGCGGTCGGCTATTTTGTTTATAATTCCGAACATCCGGGGAACCGATTTGCGTTCAAACTCGGGCTTGATTTAAACGGCGGAAGCCACCTTGTATATAAAGCAGATATTTCGAAATTAACTTCAAGCGAAGTCGGTATTTCTATGGACGCTTTGCGCGATGTTATTGAGCGCCGCGTGAATCTTTTTGGCGTGTCGGAGCCGCTCGTACAGGTTGAATCTGGAGGAGTAGGAAGTACGATAGAACAAAAACTCATTGTAGAACTGCCGGGTGTTACCGATATACAAAAAGCGGTAGAGCTTATCGGCAAGACGCCTGTTTTGGAATTTCGTCTTGCGAAAGAACAAACAGTTGCCGGCACGACGACAAAGCAAGTTGTCTTTCAAGAAACCGGAGTAACAGGGCGTTTGGTTCAGCGTGCGACGGTTGAATTTGATCAAACGACTGGCAAGCCATACGTTGGACTTGCGTTCAACAGTGAAGGAAAAGATTTGTTCGCAAAAGTTACTAGAGAACACATTGGCGAAGTCTTAGGGATTTTTCTTGACGGACAGCCCATCTCGCTTCCGGTTATCCGCGAAGAAATAAAAGACGGCAAGGCGAGCATTTCTGGGGATTTCACTCCGCAGGAAGCGAAACTTTTGGTTCGGGATTTGAATTATGGAGCTCTCCCCGTGCCGATTGAGCTTGTTTCAACGCAGAAAGTCGGCGCATCGCTTGGCGAAGACGCTCTCACGGGCGGAGTACGTGCAGGAATTTGGTCATTCATCGTTATCGCGCTGTTTCTTGTTCTTTGGTATCGGCTTCCGGGCGTGCTCGCAGTTGTAGCACTTGGTGCCTACACGGCCATCATGCTCGCGCTCTTTAAGTTCATTCCGGTAACGCTTACGGCGGCGGGCATTGCGGGTTTTATTCTTTCCATCGGTATGGCGGTAGACGCGAACATTCTTATTTTTGAGCGCATGAAAGAAGAATTTCGAAAAGGGGGAAGTGTCGACGGCGTTCTGCGCGAAGGGTTTGCGCGCGCGTGGACGTCCATTCGCGATTCAAACATTTCTTCAATAATCACTGCCGTCATTTTGTACTGGTTCTCGAACACGTCGGTCGTGAAAGGATTCGCACTCATCTTCTTCATCGGTGTTGTGGTCTCAATGTTTACCGCAATTACAGTTACGCGCACATTCCTTTTGGCTTTAAGTCATAAACGGCATGAGGGAGCGGCTAAGTTTTTATTTGGTAGCGGTTTTAGTAACTCATAAATCCTGACACACCATGTTTGTAGTAACCAACAGAAAAATCTTCTACGCGATATCCGCGATTCTTGTCGCCGCGTCTCTTGTCGCGATGATTGTGTACGGTTTCAATCTCGGCATCGATTTTAAAGGAGGGTCGCTTCTTGAGGTGGGATATCCAAACGGCCGGCCGGACATGACTGCGGTTCACGATACGGTTGCGGAAGTTGTCGGAGGTGAGCCGTCGGTGAGGCCGATTGGCGACGATGCGTATGTTATCCGCATGAAAGATTTATCCGAGATAGAACGACAAAGTTTGTTAAGCGCGCTTGGCGACAATGGCAAAACAAAAATCGAAGACAGGAGATTTGATTCCATCGGACCGCTCTTGGGAGCCGAATCGGGGCGCAAGTCACTCATTTCAATCGTGCTTGTGATGTTGGCAATCATTCTTTTCATCGCGTTTGCCTTCCGTAAAGTCTCGGAGCCGGTCTCGTCTTGGAAATATGGCATTATCACTATCGTTGCGCTTCTCCATGACGTATTGATTCCGACGGGCGTGTTCGCGGTTCTTGGACATTTCAATCCCACAATCGAAATGGATACGCTCTTTGTTACGGCACTTCTCGTCATTCTTGGTTTTTCAGTGCATGACACGATTGTTGTGTTTGACCGCGTGCGTGAGAACCTCAAGGTCCACAAAAACCAGCCGTTTGAACAGATAGTGGGGGAGAGTATCAGCCAGACGTTTACCCGCTCCATAAATACGTCGCTAACTGTAGTTTTGTCGCTCATTGTCCTCTACTTTGTCGGCGGTGAAGCAACTCAGAACTTCACGCTCGCACTTCTTATCGGCATTATTGCCGGCACCTACTCGTCTATTTTCCTCGGTTCACCTCTCCTAGTTACAGTCGAGAGATGGCAAAACAAAAAGAGCGGTGTATAATACAAACATGAAAAAGGTTATTAAAAAATCTCCTACGATTGAAGCAATACTCAAGCAGTATAACGAGGATGTAAAGCGACACATGTCTGTTTTATCTGATGAGTTTCAAGGTATAGTAAAAGTGATTGGGGAGCAATACGGAGATATTCAGAAAACACTCGGCACACATACGGAGATATTAAA
>CAYJSB010000015.1:6653-13580 GCA_964372805.1 uncultured Candidatus Saccharibacteria bacterium
GGGAGCAATACGGAGATATTCAGAAAACACTCGGCACACATACGGAGATATTAAAATCTCACACACAGAGATATTAAAATCTCACACAGAGATGATAGGTAAATTGATGGTCAATGTTGAAGTGATAAAAAACAACGTCGAGTTCTTGAAGGGCGGCTTAAAGAAGAAGGTTGATTATGACGAGTTCTTGGCGTTGGAGCGCCGACTTTCTTTGGTAGAATCAAAAATAAAATAAATGAAAATGCGCTATGACAAAACGGCGGACGCGATGTACATTCGTCTCCGCGACGGAAAGATTAAGAGAACGGTTAAGGTAAATGACCGCTTGATGATTGACGTGGATACCAAAGGAAATACTGTTGGTGTTGAATTGCTGGACGCCTCGTTTCCGCTTTCGGAAAAAGGAGTGAGGAATCTTGAGAAGAATTTTATGAAAGGCATTCCGGTTGAAATTACGGCCATGACTCCGGTTTCGGCCTAGTTTCAAATTTCGATTCTTAAAAAGAAAAAAGCCCCAGCTAACTGGAGCTAGAGGCTAATCAAAAGGCGTAAAGTATACATCCCAATCTTTTGCAGTCAGCCTCACCGAAGCGTCAAGCGCATCAGTAATTGGCTTCAGAGCTTCGTCGAGCTTTAGGAGACCGGCTTCAAATTCAGCTCTTGCTTTAGGATCGTCCATCCAACCATCACCAATGAGGGTTTTTGGGTCTACTGGCATATAGTTTCCTTGGGTTCAAAGGTGTCTCTGTCTATTGTTATAATACCGCACATTGATGCTATATGAAAGTTGACATCTTTTTTTAACGCGTGGATAATATTGATACATGGCAGTATTTACGAGCGCAAACCTTCTCCTTCTCGGACTACTACTCTTCCTTACAAAAGGTGGAGATCTTGCTCGTGCCAAAATTACCTTATAAACTTATCAACTTCTAAACTAATTTTGACACAAGCCAGCTCTTCACCAGAAGAGCTGGTTTTGTGTTCCGCGTAGCTTGCATTCTAGACCCAAACTTCTAGAATAGGCATGTATATGAAGCGGAATTTTGTTATTATCGGTGTGGTGTTAGTGCTTGCGGGGATTGCTTCCCTAGCTTTAGTCTCAAGACTCCGTCAGGTTGGGCCGGCGGCTACAGAAGAGGCCTCTGCAACCGTAGAAGTCAGCCCGATACGAAGCCAGGTTTTTGTCAGCGCCATAAACGGATTGAGCTACGAAATTGCAACGACCACGCCAGTGGCTGTGGAGAATCACTTGAAGACATCGCATACCGGCCGAGCGCTCGTGGAAGGGAAGCACTCAAGCATCATTGATTCCGATACAGAGATTTTACTTGCTTCACTTGATCCTGACGGCACACACACCCGTATCATCCTTGAGGCCGGCAACATCTGGTCTCGAGTTAAGAAACTTACCGACAAGGGAGAATTTTATGAAATAGAAACCCAAAACGCCGTGGCGGTGGTGCGAGGCACTTCCTTCGGCCTTTCCTATCTTGCTTCCACGACGGTGCTCGTGGTTACCAACGGCACGGTGTTGTTTGGCCCGAAGGATACAGAAAGCGGCGAACTGATTGAAAAATCTGCCGTGCTGGTGAATGCCGGTACCAAGGCGATACTTGTCGGGTCATCTGACCAGGTTGTGCTCAAAAACGTCGAGCAAGATGATGTGCGCTCCGAGTGGTTTATCTTTAACAATCCGGCTTTTGTTTTGCCACTATCCGCGCCGAAAAATCGCTTGCCAGTGAAAAAACCAGAGCCCGCCACGACACTGCCACCGCAACAGAAACCTCTGCCAGTGCCGACGCAAGTGCAAAAGGCAGCGACTCCCGATTTAAATGCCGAGACGCCGCCAAACCTATTTTCAGTTTCTCCCGCGCAGATATCTGCTGACACCAGTACCCTTATCACCATTTCAGGTGAGGCATTTGGCAAGGTTGTGTCGGTTGCGATAGGCGGCGTATCAATCAGCGGATTTCGGATTGTGAATGATTCCAGCATACAAGTAGCCGTAACTCTTCCGGCAGGTACATATGATGTTGCCGTAGCCGATGCCGCAAAGCATGCTAGTGCGCTCGGAAATGCTCTCGTGGTAATTGGCCCCAAAGAACCGCAGTCCACGGTGGCACCATCTCAAAACTATTATTATGGCCAACCCTTACCGTAAAGAGGTTCGGTACCGCTCTCTCGTTGGCCTCTGTGCGCTTGCACTGTCAGTCGGCCCATTGCTTTTGGGGCTCTTCCATATTCCGCAGGAGAAGATTCTTGACCGGTTGTTCCTCAAAAAAGAGCCATCAGATGAGGTGGTCATCGTGGCTATTGATAATGAAAGTCTCTCTCGCATCGGCCAGTGGCCCTGGCCGCGCCGCACTTTCGCTACGCTCCTTGATGCACTAACGAATGCGTCGGTCGTTGGACTTGATATCAATTTCTCGGAACCTTCTCGGAGCGGCGCGGCAGATGACGCGGCACTCTCGGCGGCGATTGAGCGAGTAGGGGGCCTTGGCACTGCCATCGTGTTACCGATTGAGCTTGACTCTAAGAACAGCGTCTCGACCGCTCCGCTTGAGCAGTTTAAGTCATCCACCGTTCTTGGTTTTATCAATTTTCCCGTTGATGGCGACGCAGTTGTGCGCCGGACGGTTACGGAAGTGCGCGGATATCAAAGTTTTGCGCGCGTCATCGCTTCTGCCGTCAATCAGTCCGGTACTACACCTCACTTGGTGCCGGAGACTTTTCGGATTGATTATCTCGGAAGAGCCGACCGCTTTCTTACCGTTTCGTTTGCCGATGTTCTCGATGGCAAGATTCCGGCCCGGATTTTTGAACACAAAATTGTCCTCGTCGGAGCGACAGCGGAGAGTCTCCATGATGTCGTTGAGACACCCTTTGGTATGATGCCGGGGGTCGTAGCACATGCCAATGCGATAGAAACGATTTCGGGCCAAGTGTTCTTCCGCAACCTCCCTCTTTGGATTTCAATCTTACTGCTCTCACTCGTCACTGTCGGCGTCTTTTTCTTTGTCTACCATGTAAAGAGCCTACCGTTCCTCGTGACCTTTTTTGCACTCCTGCTTCTATCGCTTATTGGCGTATCCTCGCTTCTTTTTAGTCTGCATATCATGCCCCCCATTCTCTATCTTCTCTTAGCGTTTTTTGCCTCACTCATTCTTTCGGTTGCACTTGAAAACCTCCTTCAGTCGCGCGAGAAGCGGTTTATCAAGCAGAGCTTCCAGTATTACATCTCCGCTGACCTTGTAGATGAGTTGGTTCGGCATCCAGAGAAGCTCGTGCTCGGGGGAGAGAAACGGATGATGACGATCCTGTTTTCTGATGTGCGCGGTTTCACGACCATTTCCGAATCCATGACCCCCGAAGCGCTCACCTCCTTTATGAGCGAATATTTCAGCGGAATTTCTGATATTGTCATTGCAAACCGTGGGGTGATTGATAAGTACATCGGAGATGCCATTATGGCCTTTTGGGGCGCCCCGCTTCTAAATTTCCACCATGCAGCTGATGCTTGCGAGACGGCGCTTTCCATCGCAGAAAAAGTCGCTCAAGACAATGAAAAAAGAACTGAACGAGGTTTACCTTCTATTCATGTTGGTTTCGGCATCAACACCGGGGAAGTCATCGTCGGAAACATGGGGTCGCGCACTCGTTTCAATTACACCTGCGTCGGCGATGACGTTAACTTTACCTCACGGCTCGAAGGGCTCACGAAAGAGTATGGTATAGATTGCATCGTGAGCGAATCAACGAGGGACGCGGCGCTTCTATCGGAGCGTGGAGCGCAAAAAAGAATGCGGTTCGATTTTCGTGAGCTTGATGACGTGATCGTGAAAGGAAAAAAGAAGCCAAAGAAGATTTTTGAGTTGCTACCAGCCCAGCTTGATCAACAAAAACGTTCAATGCTTTCCTGTTTTGCGAAAGGCCGCGGGGCCTATCTTAAGGGGGCGTGGGACGAGGCCCTAAAGGCCTTCACCGAAGGGCTTACGTTTTGTGACGATGCTCCGACCAAGGTTTTCATTGCCCGCGTTCAGGCATTTAAACTCTCTCCGCCGACTGGCTGGCAAGGCGTTTATGAATTTAGCTCCAAATAACCTTTTTGTCACCCCTAGATGTTAATTGTACACAAGCTTGACCGCCCCTTCGGCTTATGTATAATATACCCCACGCTCTGAATACATGGTCGCGTAAGCGATCGGTGTTGGAGTTTGGCTAAAGCCCGAGAGGGCTCGCCCAATCATTCTAAATCAGAATGATAAAGTGGTCTTTGACAAAAGAATAGTCCCCCACTTTCTTTCTACTCAAACAAGAAGGATTTGAGAGTAGTAGTTTTGTTAGAAATATTCGCGCATAAGCAATTGAGTGGAGTGAAAGTGGGGGAGAGAACACAAAAAAGTGCAATGCCAATTCGATTTATCGAATTGAGCATCCCGAGCCAATCAAAAGATTGGCGAGGGAGTTAAAGTCTATTAAATCCAAAGTATCCGATTTACGCGGATGCTTGGGGATAAGTAAATAATTGATTCTAGTAGTTAGCGATGCAAACCAAGAACACCACAAATAGGGAATTACCATTTTCTATTTTGTTCCGTTCAAAATTTGCGAAGCAGATTTTGCCCGATCTAATCGCGTAAGCGATTGAGATTTTGGGCACGATTACCCTATAGCACTTCTGCTACGCAGAATGCTAGGGTATTTAAGAATTTGCGAGCAAATTCTTAAATAAGAGTTTGATCCTAGCTCAGGATGAACGCTGGCGGCGTGGATAAGGCATGCAAGTCGAACGTGTCAGTGCGAAGCACTGACCGCGGACACTCGCGGACTTAACGCGGACACTCGCGGAATCGTTATTTCGAAGCCACAGTGGTTTTGAGTAGGATTCTGCGTTTGTCTGCGTTCGTTCTGCGTAGTTCTGCGGCCAATGCTTCGTATTGGCAAGTGGCAGACGAGGTAGTAATAAGCAGGAATCTACCGTGGAGTCGGGCATAGCCAGCCGAAAGGTTGGGTAATTCCCGATAGTTCCCCCACTTTCTTATGCGTAAGAGTTACAGAGATCTTGAGTTTTCATAACTCAATTTCTGAACAAGAAAATACTCATTCGCGTAGGAAAGTGGGGGATAAAGGCGCAAGCCGCTCTATGAAGAGCCTGCTCAATATCAGCTAGTTGGTAGGGTAATGGCCTACCAAGGCTACGACGTTTAGGGGGGGTGAGAGCCTGTTCCCCACCGATGGAACTGAGATAAACGCTCGCGCCCTCATTTTTGAATCAGAATGCTTCGGCAAAAGAAAATCATAGTCGGCTCACGACGAAAAATTCATAAGTCGCTTCGCTCCTGAAGCCAAATGAATTTTTCTGTTCGCCTCCTTGGTTTTCATTTTGCCTCCCGCAATGATTCAAAAATGATGGCGACTCGCTCAAAGGCTGGAGCGAAAAGAGCAACTGTCTCCTTGCGGAGTAATCCGCAAGTAAAATTCAGCTCATAACGGTGAAGCCCGACAACGCGGACAGTCGCGGAACGAACGCGGACTGACGCGGAAGGGGAATACCGTGGGAAGTTTTTCTTGCACTGAAAGAAGGTTAGTTTGAAGATTTTTCGTGGGAGTCGGGCAGAGGTTTTACCTCTTGACTCTTGCGGCAAAACCGTAGAAATCCCAAATAGTGATTCGGCTAGTGCGGGATTTTGGGCGAATGCCCGGTATTTGTCGGCAGAGACAGAGGCCACATCTGTTTAGCCGGATTGTTCAATACTCGTTGGACGAGCGGTAGGTTTCGGTCTCCACCACCAACGTCTGTCGACAATACCTTTTGGCAACAGTTTCTGTTGCCGCCTTCTTTCAGTGCAGGATAAACCCCGTAACGACTCGTCCCCCACTTTTTAGAAAAGTGGGGGACGGATAGCAGATGCTCCGTCATCAGGCGGAATAACACTGCTATAAAACGCTGACTCCAGCGCATAGCGCTGGCGCAGAATTCGCAGAACAAACGCAGAAGGTCGCAGAATTAAGAATCAAATTCTTTTTTCTGCGTCTGTCCGCGTCCAGTCTGCGTCTGTCCGCGCCCGAGCTTTGCGAGGGATGAAGGTATAGTCTATGCCCTTAGTAATAAGGGGTTTCGATTCCGCGTAATTCTGCGCGTGCCCCGTAGCGAGCTTTGCTCTGCTACTGGGGTGAAGTCTGCGCAGTTCCGCGGTTTACGAAGTAAACATGACGGTCCATACACCTACGGGTGGCCGCAGTCGAGAATCTTCCGCAATGGGCGAAAGCCTGACGGAGCGACGCCGCGTGATCGATGAAGTCCTTCGGGATGTAAAGATCTTTTATGGATGAGGAATCCCCCACTTTTGTGGTTTTGGTTATAATGGGCGTATGCATTATGTGTATGTCCTTCGGATGCGTAATGACCAATTATATGTTGGTTCAACTAACGACTTAAATCGTCGTTTGGATGAGCATCGTAATGGATTAAGTCCTTTTACGAGCAAGTATCTTCCGGTTGAGTGTATATACTGTGAAATATATAAATCCAAACTCGACGCGTTGGAACGAGAGAAAAAGTTGAAACAACATAAATCTGCGTTTGGTCATTTACGCAATCGAATCAAGAGAAGCATAGCCAAGACTGTAAAAGTGGGGGATGACGTTAGTCCATGAATAAGAGGTTGCTAAACTCGTGAACTGTTTGGTTTAAGCACCAAGCAAATTCTAAAATTAGCATTAAAAACTTGTATACACCCGAGCGTTCGCCGAAGGCGAATCGCTTTAGGGTAATCGTGCGCGACTTTCCCGCGTAAGCGGGATCGAAACTTGGCCATATGCTGGAAATCTGTAAGCGGGCTGCGTCTACTTTTTAAAGTGGATCCCCACAGACAATCAGCAGGGAAGACTTTTGCCAGTATGAACTGGCACGCAGACCAACGC
>CAYJSB010000016.1:0-13487 GCA_964372805.1 uncultured Candidatus Saccharibacteria bacterium
GCATCCTGCAGATTTATGGGCGCGCCGTCTGGGTTGCAGTATGTGGAGAACTCTGTTTTGAGGTCAAAAACAACGGTGTCGGGCGTATATCCTTTCAATAGCGCCGTTGCGTAAACAAACGGCTTGAAAGCAGAGCCCGGCTGACGCTTTGCGAGCGCAACATTGAAATTGCCATCAATCTCTTTGTCGAAGTAATCTCGCGATCCTACCATAGCAAGAATCCCTCCAGTTTTTGGATCTATAGCAACCAAACTGGCGTTTTCCGCATTGAATTTTTCCTTATTCTCGGTGGCGTTGCGCTTTACGATTTCTTCCGCTTTTTGCTGTAGCTCATAATTTAAGGTTGTAATAACCTTCAGCCCCTCATCGCTCACGGCGCGGGGCCCATAACGCGTCTCAAGGTATTCTTTAACAAAAATCACAAAATGAGGAGCGCTGATGCCGGTTTTTTCCTGCGGTTTAAACGCAACCTCTTCATCTTTGGCGGCGTCATATTCTTCTTTTGTTATAAAGTTATTCTCGAGCATTCGGTCTAGAACAAGTTTTTTTCTCTCTTCAAGTTTGTCGCGGTTGTTGCCGTACGGAGAGTAATAAGTTGGCGCATTTGGAAGAGCGGCAAGATATGCCGCCTCGGCGAGCGTTACTTCGGAAGCGTTTTTTCCGAAATATGTTTGAGACGCCTCTTGTATTCCGTATACGCTCCCGCCGTATGGCGATTCGTTAAGATATAGTGCAAGAATCGATTCCTTATCAAGCACCCGCTCGAGTTTTACGGCAAGCACCCACTCTTTGAGTTTTCTGGAGATTTGCTTTTCGTTGGTTAAAATTGTGTTTTTCACTACCTGCTGGGTTATCGTTGACCCCCCTTGGCTGAAGTTAAGCGTTCCGATATTTGCAAAAATTGCGCGTAAAATGGCCGTCGGTTTGATGCCGTGGTGCTGGTAGAATTCTGTGTCTTCAATAGCGACCGCTGCGTTTTTTATATACCGGCTGATTTCATTAAAAGTTACAATTGTGCGCTTAACGCCTTCATGCACATCATATAAAAGAACTTTCCCCGTGCTATCGTAGATTTTTGTGGACTGGACTACCCTGCGGTTTTGTATGCTTTGTAAGTCTGGTACCTTAAAACTTGAGACCCACAACGCGAAAACGCCCAAAAAAACAAGGCAGAGAGCCACGATGCCCATAAGGAGAGTTCGAACCACATATCTGCGATGTCTTTTCCGCGCCATAAGTATTCAAAGAATATAACACATTTCCGTTCTTTGTGGTGGCTCAAACATCTTTTCGTGTGCTAAAGTTATTGAATGTTTGGTTTTGCCAAAAAAATAAGCACCGATTCGCTGGCTGTAAAAAACATCTTAAGCCGTGGCGTAGAAGAAATTTTTGTCCGCGAGAGCCTTGAAAAGAAACTTTTGAGCGGAAAATCTTTTCGCATCAAGCTTGGCTTTGACCCCACCGGGCCAAAAATTCATATTGGCAGGGCGATTATTCTTCGCAAGCTCCTAGAGTTCCAAAAACTAGGCCACACTGCGGTTTTTGTTGTTGGTGATTTTACGGCGCGCATCGGCGACCCATCAGACAAGCTTGAGAGGCGGCCGATGCTGTCAAATGAGAAAATAGAAGCGAATCTCAAAACCTATAAAGAACAAGTAGCGAAGATCCTAGATATAAAAAAAGCCGAGTTTCATTACAACAGCAAGTGGTTATCAAAATTAAATTTCGGAGAGGTGGCGGAACTTGCCGAGAGTTTTTCGATACAGCAAATGACGGCGCGGCGGAATTTCAAGGAGAGAATTGAAAAAGGGGAAGCGGTTTCGCTTCGGGAAACACTTTACCCGCTCATGCAGGGGTATGACTCTGTAGCCGTGAAAGCCGATATTGAAATTGGCGGCTTTGACCAACTATTTAACTTAAAGGCCGGCAGAGTAATACAGAGGCAGTATGGTCAAGTAGAACAGGACGTATTAACAACCACAATGCTCGAGGGGGCGGACGGTCGTAAGATGTCCACAAGTTGGGGGAATATAATTTCTGTCGTTGATGAACCGGCAGATATGTTTGGAAAGATTATGTCGGTGCGCGATGAGTTGATAGTGAAATATTTTATGTTGTGTACGAATACGCCGGAAGAAGAAGTTTCTAAACTTGAATCAAACATTAAATCGGGGTTATCAAACCCGCGTGACGCGAAGCTTCGGCTTGCGCGCGAGATTGTCTCTTTGTACCACAACGCAAACGAAGCCAAAGAAGCCGAAGAAAAGTTTTTAGCCACTTTTACGAGAGCTGAATTTCCAAGCGATGTCGAGGTCAGGAAAATAAAACACGGGGCCCTTCTTATAAACGCAGTTTCTGATATAGCGGGTTCAAAATCTGAGTTTGTACGCCTAATCAACGAAGGGGCGGTATTTGACTTCAAAACAAATTCAAAAATATCAGACAGAAAAACAGCGATTATTTCTGATATGGATTTAAGGATAGGAAAACGACGGTTTGTACGAATAGTCGTCGTGGCCTAGGAATTTCCGTTTTTATGGATGGCAAAATGCGCGAGGCCTATCGCTATCGCATCGTATTCGTCGTCGAGACGATCTTTTTTTTGCAAGGCCAGAAGGCGGCACACCATATCCTGCACTTGACGTTTGCCGCTTAAACCATAACCCGTAACGGCTATTTTTATTTCGGCTGGGTTATATTCAAAAACCGGGATTTTCCTCGAAGAAGCCTCCCCAATTATAATTCCCCTTGATTCGGCGACAGAAAGCGCCGTTTTTGCGTTCTTGCTGAAATATAATTTTTCGGTTGCGAGTTCTTCGGGGTGGTACTTTTCCAACAAACCCACAAGACGTTTTTTGATAGACAACAAGCGCGTCGGCTTTGTCTCGGTTTTTTCGGTTTCAAAACAATCGGAATAAATGAGCGCCTCTTTGCCTTTTTGTTTTTCAAGTATAGCTATCCCGAAACGGGCATATCCGGGGTCAATGGCGATAATGCGCATGTGAATTAGGAATTAGGAATAATGAATTATGAACCCTAAAACAGTAAAAGATTTCCCTCTCCATAATTCCTAATTCATAACTCATAATTCAAACTTATTCTGCGTTTGTGTAAACGTTTTGTACATTTTCGTTTGACTCTAAGGCCTCTACCAGTTTTTCAAGAGCGGCGGCGCCTTCTTCCCCCAAAGGAACAGTTGTTTGCGCAGTCCACCCGTCAAACGTTTTTTGAAAAGCCCACGAAGCCGCGCCGCCGCCGGCAAGATTAAATCCATTTTCCGAAAGAACGCGTTTTATTTCTTGGGATGCCCGATTTTTATTGTCTGTTAGAACATCAATAAGCATAGCGCAGCCGCCCGGGCCGTATGCCTCATAAAGGGCAGCCTCCATCGTATGCGCTCCATCGCCAGCCGTTTTTTTTATCGCGCGCTCAATGTTGTCAGACGGCATGTTCGCGGCTCGTGCTCGTTCAATCGCTGTTTTCAGGCCAGGCGACTCGCGGCTTCCTTTTGCTTTTCGCGCTTCTTCTGTGATGAGTTTTGCTAATTTCGAAAATACGCGGCTTTTTACCGCATCGGTTTTTCCCTTCTGTCTCCGAATCTGCGACCATTTGTTATGACCGCTCATTTTATCGAAAGTTGTTAGTGTAAAATAGTAATTGATTAAATTAACGTGTTCGATGGTTTGGTCTTAAGGTGCTCGTGCGCGCGGCGGGTTGCCGTTCTTCCTCGCGGAGTACGCTCCAAGAGGCCCAACTGCAATAGATACGGTTCGTGGTATTCCTCAAGGGTTGCCTCGTCTTCGGAAAGCGCCGCCGCTATTGTGCCGAGTCCAACTGGGCCCCCGTTGAATTTTGTAACGATAACTTCCAAAACCTTTCTGTCTGATTCCGTAAGGCCTAAATTGTCAACCCCGAGAAGAAGAAGCGCTTCTTCCACGGCTGATTTGGTCAGTTTCTTTTTTTTAATCTGCGCAAAGTCGCGGCAACGCTTCAAAAGATAATTTGCGGTGCGCGGAGTAAAACGGCTTCGTTTTGCGATTTCAGCCACGGCGCCGCTGTCCGCAACAACACCAAGCAGTTTAGCCGACCGCTCTATTATTTTTTCTACTTCCGACGGAGTGTAAAAATCAAGACGGAACACGCCTCCGGAAAAACGGCTGCGAAGCGGAGCGGAAACCATCGCGACGCGCGTAGTCGCCGCAATCAATGTAAAGGGCGGGAGTTCAAGCTGTATTGTGCGTGCCGACGGGCCTTTTCCAAGAATAATATTTAGACTGCCGGACTCCATGGCGGGGTAGAGGATTTCTTCTATTGTGTTATTGAGCCGGTGTATTTCGTCGATGAAAAGTATGTCGCCGGCTCCAAGGTTTGTGATAACAGAAGCAAGATCACCGACTTTTTCAATTGCAGGCCCGGAGGTTACTTTAATCTGCCTGCCGGTTTCGCCGGCGATCAAGTAAGCCAGCGTTGTCTTGCCGAGTCCGGGTGGCCCATAAAAAAGAAGGTGTTCCGGCGGGTGGGAGCGCTCTTTTGCCGCCGAGAGGAGAATTCTTAGATTCTCTTTTATGTTTGACTGCCCAATATAATCTTCCCAAGCTTGAGGGCGCAGAGTTTTATCTAAATATCCCTGCTCTTTCTCTATATTATCGACTGGTTTGTTACTTGACATGTATTATATTCTATGCTAGACTCTTGCCAGCTTTGAAAATAGCGTTATATTTATGCCTTACAACATTTTACCAGCAGAAAGGATGAATAGCGATAGGCGGGCTTAGTTCCAAGGCATGAATCTCTAAGCAATGGGGCGTTTCGCCTTTTGATTTTTCATCAAGGGCGTCCTGGTCACATCGCCTCGGCGGCGTGCACTGGCTCGTCCCTCAGATGAAAAGTCTCGCTTCTATTCCCTCGTGATTAAAAGCATTGCTTAGAGATTTATACTCTGGAATCCGTCTGCGCATCTACACTTGAAAGACTATAAACCCAGTCCGTGCGAAAGCAATAGCGTTTTTGCACTGCTCATTATCGCCGCATAGGAGTCAACCCCGTTAGAAGACGAAGGCTTCATTCGGGATTCGGCGCGCGCACTGCGCGAGACATTATAAACGTAAACTTCTAACTGGGCCAACTTGATTTTTTTTGTTAGTGTTATGTTTCTGCTTCGAAATCTAATACGCGGCGCAGTTCTTCAAGGGATGTAACTCCGTTTAGTACCTTAACAACGCCGTCTTGCGGCATTGTTAGGATTCCCTGATCGAGTGCGGCCGCTTTTATCTCGTGCTCGCTCGGATTTTGGAGCACGACGGTTTCGATTTTCGGGGTCATAAGTATAGCTTCAAATATGCCGATTCTGCCTTTGAATCCGGTTTTATTGCATTTCTCGCATCCGACCGCAGTCCAGACTGTTTTTTGCTGGATATCTTTATACGTCGGCGTATGAATGTTGGACATTACTTTTTCAACAAGGTGTTTATCGGCGCCCGTAAGAGGAATTTCTTTTTTACAACTAGAACACAGTTTGCGCGCGAGCCGTTGAGCCATCGCGACAGTGATGGCGGAGCTGACGACTTTAGGATTAACACCGAGTCCCAAAAGACGGGGGAATGTGCCGGCGGCATTGTTGGTGTGAAGCGTGGAAAAAACCAGGTGGCCTGTTGACGCGGCATTGACGGCAGTTTCCGCAGTTTCAGAGTCGCGGATTTCGCCGACCATGATAACGTCGGGGTCTTGGCGGAGAGCCGCTCGAAGGCCGGAGCTGAAAGTATATCCTTTCTCGGGGTCCGCTTGCGTTTGCACAATTCCCTTCAGGTGGTATTCAACCGGTTGTTCAATCGTGATTATTTTGATGTCCGGTTTGTGCACCTTTTTTAAAAAAGCGTAAAGCGTCGTAGTTTTTCCTGAACCGGTCGGGCCCGTTGTTAGGATCATGCCGTTTGGACGCTCCAATTCTTTTTCCAGAACTTCATGCAAGTGCGGTTCAAGGCCAAGCTCTTCCATTGAAACGGAAATTGCGTTCGGGTTTAGAACGCGCATGACTATAGATTCGCCGTACGCGCCAGGAAGAACGGAAACTCGCACCTCGATTTGCACGTCGTTTGCCTTTATGCTGAATCGCCCATCCTGCGCTTCGCTTTTTATATTTAATTTAAGTCCGGAAATTACCTTCACGCGCGATAGAAGATAATTGTATGTTTTCTGCTCGAAGTTATGAATGTCGTTTAACACGCCGTCGAGACGGAGCCGAAGGCGAACATCGTTTTCTTGAGGTTCAAGATGAATGTCGGACGCATTAACCGCCAAAGCTCCAGCAAGAAGGACTTCAATAACCTTTGTTGTTGGTGACCCCCCGCTTTGCGAAAGCGTTGCGTTTACGACCGAGGCGATATCCTCGACCGTGTGGATCTTAGCCATCGTGCTTTGGATTTCTGTATCGGAAATATCAAAGGAGCCGGTTTTCACACCCGTTATCGATGAAAGTTCTTTATATTTTTCAAACGCGTATTCAAGGCTTCTCGGAGAGACAAGGTAGACTTTGTTATTGAAACCCCCAGATTGAAACCCCGCTAGCATTTTTTTTGTTTTTTCCGAGTTCGGGTCTGCTACTGCGATGCACAAATCTTTATTTACCAGCTGAAAAGCGGCCATTTTACCCTCGCGTGCTTTCGCTTCCGGAATAAGCTGAAGGGCATCCATTTCAATTGGGACTTGGGCGAGGTTGAAGTAGGGAAGTCCACGCTTTGCGGCTACCGCTTGGAGGAACTCCTCCTCCTCTTTCTGCCGTAGCTCGGCAAGCTTCAGGTCTTGTTTTTCTTCGTCAAATTGAACCATTGGTTTGTACGTCAATAATAGCGTTTTTTACGGCTCTAATCAAAGCTCTTTTTGGGCAGACGGGGTATTGACAAGCGGTGGCGACCTATGCTATACTATACGCAGTTCAGAAAACCCGGGGTTGTTTTGTACAGCCCCACAAAACAGAAAGGCCAAAATGAAAAAACTCATGTTAGTTCTTTGTCAGGTTGTCTTCTCGTTGGTTTTGGTCTCGAGCGCATACTCGGCGACGAACACCACCAGTATCTGGGGCTCACGTGTCCCCGCCGGGGTCGCAAATCCTCCGCAACAGGTTTCCACGGCAATTCCGTGGGACCCGCTCGCGAATGAGCAACTCGAGACCGCCATCATGGCCGAGCGCGCTCGGCAGGCGCAGTATGCGAGTCAGGTTAACAGGCACACCTACGGTTACAGAGGGTATGGGTACCCGTACAGCAGCGACCGCTGTGGAGGTTATCCATATGAATACTACGGAGGGATCCTCGGTGTGGGGTACAGTTACCCCAACGGCGGATACCGGGGTTATCGATACAGGCACAATCCGTACGTGTCCTACCGCACCCACTCTTCCAGTATTGGGTTGGGTGTGAGTATCGGCTTCGGAGGGGTTCATACGTACAATTACGGACATAACTATGGCCACAGCGACCACTATGGCCACAGCGACCACAGCTACCGCGTCGGTAGCCCGAGTCGTGGTCACGTTTCAACCAACGGCCGTCGTCATTGATGCGGCAAGAAGATTGCGAGGCGCTTCGGTTCTATCCCGAGGCGCCTTTTCTTTTTTCACGATTAGTCTAGAATGCGCTTATGAAAATTATTTCAAAATCAATTGCAGATACAGCGTGCATAGCCGAGAAGATTCTGAAGAACGTTTCCGAAACGAAACAGGCGGCCATACTCGCGCTCTACGGAGATTTGGGTTCCGGCAAAACAGCGTTTGTGCAGGAACTCGGAAAACCGCTCGGAGTAAAAGGTTCCATGCAAAGCCCCACCTTCGTAATTATGAAATCATACGATATATCGTATGAAAACTTTAGGAAGTTTATTCACATTGACGCGTATCGTCTGGAAAAACCGGAAGAGCTTTTAGCGCTCGGGTGGGACGAACTTTTGAAAAACCCCAAAAATCTTATTGCGATTGAGTGGGCGGAGCGAGTGGAGGCGTTGCTTCCGAAAAAATGCGTGCGCGTTCACCTCAAATTCATTGACGAAACGAGGCGGGAAATTTCCTTTGGATAATTACGGTACTGCGTCGGCCATACGCTACGTTGCTATAGCCCAACAACGTGGCGTATGGCGGCCGGGTTTAATCCGCACGCAGAATCCCCACGCCTTATGCGGATGGATGAATGCGGCGGAGGGGCGGTAGTTTTTTGAACCAGTTGACTAAATTTTGCGCTGGAGTAGGGTAGGTGCAGAATCACGGAAAGGAGTAAGGTTCCTTTTCCGTTTTGCTCGCTTGGCGGCGAGGATTGAACCTTGAAAACAAGCGCTTCTGAAAGGAAGCGAAACCTGAAAGGGTTAGTCATGAAAAACGAAAATATCGTAGCGAACCTGTTGTTGTACGGAGATAAACATCCGACCTGTCTCAAAGCCTTCGTCATGTTGTCCGGTGACAGCTTTTCCATGGAAGAGAAATACTTGAAAATACTTGGCGGTTACGTGCCAGATGCGGGAAGCGTACTGAACGGGGCGCATCTCATTACCGCAACCATGGTCGCGTGCCCCGATAATGCAAGCGACGTCACTGCCACTCTTTTGAGGCAGCCGCGGAAGTTTTTTGTGGGGCAACCAGAAAAACCCAACGAGCTTGTCTTTATGTCCGTTGTCTGTGGCCTAATACATGCGGTCGGTTACCCGCTTTTCGGTTCGTCAACCGAAACGGTTGAGAAGAGGGTGTCAGACCTGCTTGTGTACCTGCTCACAACAGTTTCCAACCGAACAAAGGAGGATTGCGCGGATGGGGCAGTTATAGGTGCTTTGTCTAACAACGTCGCCTCCTACATGCGACCCAAAGAGTACATTCTGGGCCGAACTGATGGGGTTGTGAACTTACTGTCTAAGCTGGGACAGGCTGGCAATGAAAGGTTGCTAACGCCCGGACCCTTTGCAACTCGGGTGCTTGATGAGATTAGGCACAAGGCTTTGGGTAACCTAAGCCCGTATTTATCGTTGCTTGCTTTGTCGAGAATTTTCAAAGACGGATATCGGGCGGTTGTTGGAAATATCTCTGCTAACCCGCAATGAGCTGTTCTCCCGCCAAAGTCTTGCTCTGCAGGAATTTGGCGGTTTTCTTTTTGCGAAATGTTAGAATGGGAATATGCCAAAAGCAGAGACGAAACAAAAAGTGGTGCTACTAGACGCGCACGCGATTTTGCATCGCGCGTATCACGCCCTGCCGGATTTTATCTCGTCAAAAGGCGAGCCGACGGGGGGAATTTACGGGCTCTCGGCGATGCTTCTGAAAATCATTACCGACCTGAAACCCGATTTCATTATTGCGTGCTACGATTTACCGCAACCGACTTATCGCCACCAAGCATTTGAGGGATACAAGGCGACGCGGCAAAAAGCTGACGATTCGCTTGTTATGCAGATAAAGCGCTCGCGCGACGTATTCAAAGCATTCAACATCCCAATTTACGATTGCCCAGGTTTTGAAGCCGACGACATTTTGGGGACGATAGTTCAGAAGTTACAAGTTACAAGTTACACGTTACATGTTGATATTGTTATTGCGTCGGGTGATATGGACACTATGCAGCTTGTTGATGATAAACGCGTGCAGGTATATACGCTCAAAAAAGGGATTAGCGACACAATTTTATACGACGAGGAAAAAGTGAAAGAACGATTTGGGTTTAGTCCAAAGCTTTTACCTGACTATAAAGGATTGAACGGCGACCAGTCCGACAACATTCCCGGCGTGCCCGGCATTGGCGACAAAACCGCGACGTCGCTTGTAACGCAGTTCGGTTCCATTGAAGATATTTACAAAAAACTAAAAAAGGAACCGGAAGCGTTTACGAAGGCTGGAATTAAAGAGCGTATCGTAAAAATTTTGCTCGAACACGAAGAAGAGGCGCTGTTTTCAAAAGAGCTTGCGACAATCCGCCGCGATGCGCCGATTGCTTTTTCACTGCCGGCCGGGCGTTGGGTAGAATCAGTGGAACTTTCAGAGATACTCGCGTTTTTTAACGAGCTTGAGTTCCGGACGCTCGGGATACGTGCCAAAGACGCGCTCGAGAAATTGCGCGGCGCGGAAACGAATGACAAAACATCCGTATGGGTTTTGGAAGACAAAAAAAAGGGTTCCGACGCACCCGTTCCTACGTCTGGCGAAGAGAAGGAGATTCTGGTTGCGGTCTCTCTTTTGAATTCAAGCATAAGTGATCCTGAACTGGAAGACATTTTGCGCGTCGGGCACGCTTCGTCTTTTGATGACGCAAAGAAAAATATTATAAAAGAGGTTTCACAGAATGGCTTAACGCGCGTATTTGAAGAAATAGAAAGACCGCTTGTCCCCGTTTTATCAAAAATGGAACAGCGCGGCGTGCTTATTGACCGAGCTCACCTTGTGAAGCTTTCCGTTGAATATCACAAAAAACTTTCGGCGCTCGAAAAGGAAATTTGGCGCAAGGCTGGCGTGGAGTTTAATGTGAATTCGCCGAAACAGCTCGGCGAGATCTTGTTTCAGAAAATGGGGCTTAAGGCATTGCGCCAAAAGAAAACCGGTACGGGGGCGCTTTCAACAAGGGAATCGGAACTTGAAAAACTTCGAGACGCGCACCCGATTATTGCAGGCGTTCTTTCATATCGAGAATTGCAAAAACTGCTCTCAACTTATATAGATACTATTCCAACGCTTATTGCCGCGGACAGCCGTTTGCATACGCATTTTTTACAGAATGGAGCGGCAACGGGACGCCTTTCAAGCCGCGACCCGAACATACAGAACATTCCGCACAAAAGCGATATGGGGATGGAAATACGTAAGGCATTCCTTGCGGCAAAGGGCTTCAAGCTTGTCGCGTTCGATTACTCGCAGATAGAGTTGCGGATAGCGGCGTTTCTTTCGGGGGACGGGAAGCTGGTGGAAATATTCAGAAAAGGTTTGGATGTGCATACGGCAGTCGCGTCAGAGGTGTTTGGTCTTCCGACGGAAAAGGTGGATTATGAAATGCGTCGGCGCGCAAAAGCCATCAACTTCGGCATGATTTACGGGATGGGTGTTACGGCGCTTCAGAAACAACTTGGAACAGATCGTGCCGAAGCGCAGAAGTTTTATGACGATTATTTTGCGCGCTTTTCCGTGCTTGCCGAATATCTTGAGCGCGTAAAAAAAGAAGCGCGGGAAAAAGGGTACACGCAGACGTTTTTCGGAAGACGGCGGTACTTTGAAGGATTCAAGTCAAAACTTCCGTATGTTCGCGCGTCAGCCGAACGTCAGGCGTCCAACGCGCCTATTCAGGGCACGGAGGCGGATATCATAAAACTCGCTATGGTGCGCATTGACAAGCATCTCTCAAGCGGGAAATTGGAGGAAAAAGTGCGTATGCTGTTGCAGGTGCATGACGAGTTGGTGTTTGAAATTGAAGAAGGGTTGGTGAAGAAGGTTGCGCCGGAAATTAAGAAAATCATGGAATCGGTTGTTTCTCCGAAAGAAACCAAAGGAATTGTTTGTGTTGCCGATGTGTCGGCGGGGGATAATTGGGCAGAGTTGGATCGGCTCACCTAGTTCTCTTCACTAAAGCGTTACGTAGTTTTGAAAATGCAAGTCGGTTTTTCTACGAAAAATTTAAAACTCGTCGCGGACTCCTCAAACAGTTGCATTTTTCTAAAAACCTCCGCATTTTCTAAAAATACTCCACTAACCCGTTCAGAGAACTAGGTGAGTCTCGGGAGGAGAGAAGGAAAAGAAAAAATAACTTTTTATCTTGAAGCTAGAAGCCAAAAGCTATAAGATATAAGCTAATGATTTACTTTTTTTACGGCACCGATACGGACAAAGCGCGGGCGCGAGCGCGCGGGGTAATTGCCGTGATGAAAAAGAAGCGCGCTGGCGCGGAGTATTTTCGCATTACGGCAGATAATTTTAACGCGTCGTTTTTTGAAGGGTTAATCGGCAGTCAGGGTTTGTTCGAGCGGAAATGCATCGTGTTTGCTGACGGCGTGCTTGAAAATCCGGAGGTAAAAAGTTGGCTTGCTGAAAGAACGGGAGAGATTGCAAAGTCGGAGAATGCATTTGTGTTTTTGGAACGCGCGGTTGATGTGGCAACCTTGAAAAAGTTTGAAAATGGCGCGCAGGAAATAAAAAAATTCGATGCGGAAGTGGCTGGCTTTGGCGGTTTTGCAAAGAGGGATTTCAACACCTTCGCTCTTTCTGACGCGCTTGGCGCGCGCGACAAAAAACAGCTCTGGTCGCTTCTGTGCGACGCGTTTATGCGCGGTTTGACTCCTGAAGAAATAAACGGAGTTTTGTTTTGGCAGGTGAAGGCGATGATTGCTTCGGCGCAGGCAGGGAATGTTTCTGCATCAGGTTTGAATCCTTTTGTATATTCAAAATCGCGCCGATTTGCCTCCTCCTTTAAACAAGAAGAACTAGTTGCGCTTTCCCGCGCGCTTGTTTCTTTGTATCACGATTCCCACCGCGGTCTGCGCGATTTTGCTTCAGGGCTTGAACGGTTTGTTCTCACGATATAGCACGCCGCCGATATAATGTAATGTTCAGCTGCCTCAAACACCTCAAACACCTCAAACACCTCAAACACCTCAAACACCTCAAACACCTCAAACATGCATCCATCATCTTTCACGCTATAGCGTGAAAGATGATGGATGGTCGCGGACAGTTTCCGCATTCTTGCTAACGGGGCAAAATTGCAGAACAACGCGAAATCTGTTACAGTTTTTCCAATCAATTTCCCTAAATTCGCTGGAGGCGAATCGGGCGATCAATTCGCCATCAGGGCGATTGATTTAGCCGCCCATAGCTTAGTGGCAAAGCAATCGCCTTTTAAGCGATCGATCCTGGTCCGATTCCAGGTGGGCGGAAATGTAGCGAAGCGGAATTTCCGCCCAGAACGAGCGAACGACCTCGCTCGTGTCAGTGGTCGAAAGGGTTGTTGGACTCCAGTGAAGCGGGATACAACCACCCGCGACGGCAGTCGAGATTCCTGCTGGGCGGAATTAAAATTCCAAGTTGTAGACTGTTTTACAGCGGCAAATCGAATGCCCAGAAGCCGGCGCCGGAAAAAAGAAGCGAGAGCGAGATTACAAATAGGAAAGCGTAGAAGATAATATTTCGGTTCAGAACGACTGGCGCGCGTTTTTCAATGTAACATTCGGCGAGACTGATGATTGCAAATAAGAGCGCCGTCGCTTGCGTGAACAAACCAAGCACTAAGAGAAGTCCACCGACGATTTCAATAATCCCAACCGCTTTTACCCAAAACATCGCGGGCCTGAAGCGAATAACTTCAAATACGCGCACCCAGCGGTTTTGTTCCTTGGTTAGTTCTAAGTAGCCGAGATTAATGAACAGAAGCCCTAGCGCCACGCGCAGAATAAAAGGCGCGAACAGTCCATACGTGAGCAGGTCTGGAAAAACATTTAACATAGGCATAGTATAACACAAATGAAATCTACAAAACGCAGAC
>CAYJSB010000017.1:0-13391 GCA_964372805.1 uncultured Candidatus Saccharibacteria bacterium
TACTGTTCCTGTAAGGAACGATTCCCTGTCTGCGGTAGGCAGGTCGCTACCCGCATATACGTTTGCGTGTCCTTTAGAAAGTCGATGCCAATCGCGCTTTGTTTTAAGCCGCACAATTGTCGCTGTGGATAAAACAGGGGATATGTGCATAAAGGACATGGTCATTTCAGGCCATTTTTTATACAATAATCGCAATTGTCCTAAATGAATGGCTAACAATATGGATATTATTACGATGTCCTTTTAAAAAGTGAAATAATTGTTACTTAGTAACATTAGATTTCTTATGAAATAAGCCATATTATGGAACATTCAGAAATTGGTAAAAAGGGGGAAGACATCGCCTGTGAATTCTTGGAGCAGAAAGGGCATGTAATTATTGACAGAAACTTCCTTATGAAGTTTGGTGAAATTGATGTTGTGAGCAAGAAGGGGGGGAAATTTTATTTCAGTGAAGTAAAAACTATTGCAAATGAGGATGGTTCGTCTGCAAGATCATATAGGCCGGAGGAAAGGGTGGATTTGCGCAAAATACGGAAACTTTCCCACGTGATCGAGCATTATCTTTCAAATAAGTTGCGCGATGAGGAAGCAGAGTGGGAATTTTGGGTTATTGCAGTTACGCTTGATACAAAAAAGATGATAGCAAAAGTGAAAGTGATACCGGAAACGATTGGTGCGTGAATAAATTATTTCGCGTAGTATGTTAGTATGCTATTTTGGCGTGGTGTAGCCCGAACACTTGATGCGCAAGTGAACGGGTAAATACAGCGGTAGCCCCGAAGCAAAGCGGAGCTTGCAATGTGGTAAATATGCGTGTTTCTTGCCCATTAAAATTTAATAACGGGGTGTAGTATAGTGGTAGTATGCATGCTTTGGGAGCATGAGGTCCGAGTCCGATTCTCGGCACCCCGATAAGAAAAGAGTATGCCAGTTTCAATTACACAGTTCGTTCATGGCACAACGGTCGACAACGAAAAAGAAATATCATCAGGATGGAATGATGTTTACTTTTCAAAGCCACGTGAAAGCCAGTCGATGGAACTTGGCAAATATATTTCTGATAAAAAGTTCGACGCGATTTTTTGTTCAGGCCTGAAGCGCGCAAAATGTTTCGTGAATGTAATTACGGAATTTTAACGTGATGGTATTTTCGATAGTGGAGAACATGAAGGAGAAATGTATTTCAGAGGAATTTCAAGACGGGGAAAGCCATGAAGACGTCAAAAAGCGGGTCGCAGACTTTCTTGATATTTGGAAATCTAAATACAATGGAAAACATGTCGCTGTTGTGGCGCGCAAGTCTCCGCAATTGGCGTTAGGTGTTTTACTGAAAAATAAAACTTGGGACGAAGCATTTGCAGATGGTTGGAGAAAAACAAAATCATGGCGGCCGGGTTTGGAGTACGTAATGAAGTCATGAGTAAAGAATTAAAAAAGCAATCGGCAATAGCGTTGAAACAACTTCGCGCGTTGAAAAGTTTAGGAAAAGAAATGCGGCTTGCGGCGGATGGGTGGAATGCACAGTGGAAAACTCTTATCGCGATTCTAATGTCTGCGCGAACGCGCGACGAGGTTACTATTTTGGTGGGGGAGAAATTGTTTGCAAAATATAAAACGGTTGGCGCGCTTGCATCAGCATCGCGTAGCGATTTGGAAAAACTAATCAGGCCAATAAATTTTTTCCGCACTAAATCAAAATCAGTACTTGGGTGCGCGAATGCACTGCAAAAATACTTTGGAGGAGAGCCGCCGCACGACATCAAAAAACTTGTTTCACTGCCGGGGGTGGGGCGTAAGACCGCGAATGTTTTTCTCTCCCAATACGGCGCCGATGCGCTCGGCGTAGACACGCACGTTTCACACATCTCCCGCGCGCTTGGTTGGACGAAGCACGCGCATCCCGAAAAGATAGAAAAAGATCTTGAAAATATATTTCCGCAAAGCGCATGGAAAGAAGTGAACGCGGCGTGCGTCCATTTTGGAAAAACATTCACGAAGAAAAAAGAGAAGAGCGCGCTGCTAGATAAAATAAAAAAACTTACGTTATAGTATGGCGCAAAAAGCTGGCGTCATTATAATAAATATTATTGAAATATTTTACGCATGTCGCTGAAATTTAGAAAAAAAGTTGAAGATTTTGTTTGTGAAAACCCCGAAGCAATCCCTTGCCATGCTCGGGATGCTGCGGAGCAGGCTGCCGCGCGAAGAGGTGCTGCAAGAAAGAAATTTCAGAGGCGCATCGAAAATTTTGTGTGCGGCCATTGTAGTACGGAGGTGAAGGGCGATGGTTTTACAAATCATTGTCCGAAATGTTTGTACGGCAAGCATTTAGATGTATATCCCGGCGATAGGGAAGAGACGTGCAACGGAATGATGGAGCCGGTAAGCGTTTCACTTTCACGCGGAAAACATATCATCACGCATCGCTGTCAACGATGCGGTGTTGAACGGAAAAACAAATCTTCAAAATACGACAACATAGACGTTCTGATAGAAAAAAAATAATTAAAGCGCGCGTGGGAGATTTCCCGCGCGCGCGTCCGTATTATTTCCAGCGGTTTGCTCGTTCCAGTATTTCGATAATTGATTTTGTGATTGTCGGCGCGATTGTGCGCTCGAATATTTCTGCAGTTTGATAAACGTTCTGCGAAAGTAGCGCCGAAAGATTCACGCCGAGCTCTTGCTCAAGACTTCGGCTGATATGAGAAATAGTTATCGCGCGAAGATCTCTGTCGCTTGTTTGCGGAGCGTCGGAACTCGTTACAACTATTCCGACAAGTTTGCCGCCGCTGTTTACGACTGCGCCGCCGGATGAACCTCTTTGCGAGACTACGGTTCCGCCTAAAGAGAGGACGTCAATAGTCGTGCTTGAAAATGTGTACACGCCGCGAATGGTTGCGGACGCCGAGGAGAGATTCAAATTTGTCTGTATGCTCACTCCGCCTAAAAATCCTGCCGGGTACGCGGAAATGATAATCGGTTCGCCGATAAAATCAACGCTCTCAATTAAGTTTTGTTCAAGAAAAGGAAAAGATGCCGGCAGTGTCCCTGCTGGATTAGTTGTTCTAGTGATTAAAAGCAGGGCGAAATCGTTTTCCCCTGTGCCTAGCGGTTCCTGCAAGAGTATGTCCTCGCGGTGTTTTTGCGCCCATGGTATCGGCAGATAAATGAGTTCAGCGCGATATCTTGGTGTCGCGGGGCTTCCTTGGCGTATAAGACAGTCAAGATAGTCCTTGACTGGGAAGTCCTTTAGAAGGAAATATTGTCCTATATGGGCATTTGTGAGGATTACACCGCGCGGGTCTATTATGACTCCGCTTCCGGAAAGTGGCGCAAATGAGCCCCCTCCGGTCGATGTACAGACGACGTTTACGGTAGCGGAGCGGGCGTTTTCGTTTATGGCCATCCAGTCCGGTATTTTGATTTCTGTGGTTTTCGGTATTACTGTGGTTTGTGGCGGTTCTGGCTTTGGGACGGGTGAAACTGCCGGCGCTTGATTTTCTATGACCGGCTTTGCGTTACTCGGTTTGTTTTGCGCAGTTGTAGTAGATGGTAAATTTTTTGTCGTACTGCTTGCTATTGTAACTGCGCGAATTGTTGTGGGTGCCGTTGAGGACTCTGTGGGCGGCGGGTATACAATCGGTGCGGGGGGAAATAGGGAAGCAAGCAGGGCAATAAAAGCCAGAAATCCGGTTTTTATGTTATTGATAAACACGGTTGTGCCGATATTATATCAGGCGAATTCATTGCCGTATCGTGATTGTTCTGTTACGATGGTTTTGCTTCGCGGGTGTGGTTTAACGGTAGGACGCGACCCTTCCAAGGTCGAAGCGGGGGTTCAATTCCCCCCACCCGCAACGAGTTCGACTTGCCCCGCAGGAAGACAAGGTCTTTCCTTTGGGGTTCTCGCCACCAACAATTTGAGCTTATGAACCATAAAAAACCAAAAAAATTAGAGCAAGGTGATACCGTAGCAATTGTGTCCCCGTCTTGGGGAGGTCCGAGCGTTTTCCCACATGTTTATGAAAATGGTCTTAAGGTCTTGCGAGAATGGGGTTTAAAAATCAAAGAATTTCCAACGGTAAGAATGGATGCTGATTTAATGAGAGCGAATCCTCGGGTGCGGGCAATGGATATTAATGACGCCTTTGCTGATCCTGAAGTTAAGGCCATTTTCGCTTCAATCGGCGGCAATGACTCCGTGCGAATTCTGCCTTTCGTGGACAAAAAAGTCGTTGCGGATAATCCAAAGATATTTATGGGTTATTCTGACGCCTCAACCCTTCACACATTTCTCAATCTGCAGGGACTTGTGACTTTCTACGGGCCGGCAATCATGAGTGGTTTTTCGCAAATGGAAAACCTTCCGAAAAGTTTTAAATTTCACGTTCGCGCAATTCTTTTTGAGCCGAAGGAATCCTATGAATACAAACCATACGGAAAATATTGCGACGGCTATCTTGACTGGTCAAACAAAGAAAATCTTGGGAAAACAAAACCGATAAAAACGGACGACGGTTGGCATTGGCTTCAGGGAAATATAAAAGTTCAAGGTGAACTATTTGGCGGCTGTATAGAGGTATTAGAAATGATGAAAGCAACCGATTTTTGGCCGCCCCGCGACTTTTGGAAAGGTAAGATATTTTTTCTAGAAACCTCTGAAGAAAAGCCGTCGCTCCATTTTATTGACCACACCTTGAGAAATTATGGAATGCTGGGCGTATTTGACCAGATAAGCGCACTTATTTTCTCTCGCGCGCGGGATTATTCCGGTCAAGAGAAAAGAGGGTTGGAAGAAAAAATCGTCTCTGTTGTAGCGCAAGAATTCGGCAAACCGAACTTGCCGATCGTTGCAAACTTTGATATTGGCCACACAGACCCGCAATTAGTTTTGCCGCTGGGAGTGAGAGCGGAGATTGATTGTTCAACAAAAAGAATTAGACTTGTCGAATCTTGGTTGAGATAAAATCTAGGTTTTTGGCTTGTTGCTCACCATGGAAATAAAATCACAACTCACGAATCGAACGGGCCAGATATTTGACTTAGTATATCGAGACGCCGATTCAGTTATTGAACTTGGCGACAGGACCGTTTCGGCTGTTCATGGATATTGCTTTTATGGCGACGGATTGGTAATTGTTTTTGCGAAAGCGAAAGGGTACTGGACTTTACCCGGCGGCGGTGTTGAGTATGGTGAATCTGTTGAAGATGCATTGATACGAGAGGTAAAAGAGGAAACGAATATGCGGGTGCTTGCAAGTCGGCTAATCGGCTACCAAGATATTTTTGAGATAAACAAAACTGTTACGCAAACAAGGCATTTCTGCATTGTTGAACCATACGGTCCGTTTGCTTGCGACCCTGACGGCGAAGTTACAGAAATCAAACTCATAGATCCGAAAGAACTTCCCAAATATGTTGATTGGAAAAACGTCGGCGAACATCTCCTGAACCGCGCGTTGAAATTAAAAACGCGATGATTTCATGGTGCGAATGTTGTATACGAAGCAGATTTGATAGTCGCATAGCTACACTTGTTTAGTCGCAAGGGCTTTTTGTAAAAAACGCGAAACTAGAAGAAAGTCACAGAAAATCGTATACTGTCAATCACTGGATTTCACCTGAAGATATCCAGCGATTATGGCTACGGATAACAGAAAAATAACAAAAGAGACCCTTAGAACCGGCTTTCTGGTGCTGGCGCGCTATCTGAAATCTCGGAGGCGGGAGATAACCCTACTCTCGGTTTTGGGGGTTGTCTCGGCGCTTGGAAACGGAACGGTACCGTTTATTGCGGGCAGATTTTTTGATTCGATTATTAAACCGACAGATATCAATCTGCTCGATAATTTCACGATTCCTCTCTACACCCTGCTCCTTTCTATTTGGGCGATTGTCCAGTTTATAACGTATCTTGTCGATTGGCGAATCGCGATCAAGAGCGAGAGGTTTTCAAATAGTATCTGGGGTGATTATCTTGGGCGGGGAATGGGGCGCCTTTTGGAGTTGCCGATGGCTTTCCATAAAAAGAACAAGGTCGGGACTATCGGAGAAAAAATAAATCGCGCGGCGAACGCCCTCGAGTCGATTATCGGCCAGATAATTATCACGCTCGCGCCGCAGTTTTTGAGCATTGCCATCGCTCTGGTTGTCGGTATTTACATAAAACCGATTCTGGCGCTCATTCTTGTCGCTGGCGTGATTTTGTACATTTTTATCCTTTCGCGGAGCGTCGCGCCTCTCGCGGAAATACAGAAAAAACTTCACGACGCCTATACCGAGACATGGGGCGATATGTATGATGCGCTCGGGAATGTTCATGCGGTGAAGCAGGCGACAGCGGAACGGCATGAGCAAACGAAGATTTTCTCCGGACTGAAAGGAAGGATTTTCGGTCTTTGGATACGAATGAGCTCTATCTGGAGCAATCTTTCGCTGTATCAGAAAATGGTCATACTGGGAACCCAGCTCACGATTTTTATCGTTTCCGTTTCGCTCATCACTAAAGGGGAAATGACCATCGGCAGTCTGCTGGCTTTCAACGCGTACGCGACAATGGTGTTCGGCCCGTTCGTGGTTATCGGTCAAAATTGGCAGGTTATTCAGAACGGTCTGGTTAATCTAAGCGAGGCCGAGAAGATAATCGGAATGGAGACGGAGACGTATGTGCCAGCGGGCTTGGCGCAGGTTTCCGACATCAACGGGGATGTCGTGTTTGAAAACGTCAGTTTCAATTATGAGGAAGGAAAAGCCGTGCTGCAGGACGTCTCTTTCTCGGTGAAAGCCGGAAATGTCATCGCGCTTGTCGGAGAATCTGGGGTCGGCAAGAGTACGCTGATTGATTTGGTTTCCGCGTATCATTTTCCCACGAAGGGCGTTGTGCGGATTGATGGCAACGATACAAAGAAAATCAATTTAAAGTTATTGCGCTCAAAAATTGCGGTTGTTCCGCAAGAAGTAGTACTTTTTAACGATACGATTCGGCACAATATCCACTACGGAAATTTTGACGCGGGAAGCGAGTCATTGAAAAACGCCGCGGAAAAAGCGCACGCGCTGGATTTCATAGAGAAATTCCCGAGTAAATGGGACCAGCTTGTCGGCGAGCGCGGCATAAAACTTTCTGTCGGGCAGAAACAGCGCATTGCCATCGCGCGAGCGATTCTACGGAATCCTCGCATTTTGATTCTGGACGAACCGACGTCAGCGCTTGACGCAGGCTCCGAGAAGATAATTACCGGTTCGCTCGAAGAGCTTATGAAAGGAAAGACAACATTTATTATCGCGCACCGCTTAAGTACGGTGCGCAAGGCAAATATTATTCTTGTCTTCAAGGGTGGTAAAATCATTGAATCTGGAACGCACAATGAGCTAGTGCAAAAACAGGACGGCGAATATCGCCGACTGTACGAACTTCAAATCGGTTTGCATGGATAACCGAACTAAACATGACCGACCAAGAACTGCTCACAAAAGCAAAAGAATTACAGAAAGAAGCTATGCGAGTGGTTAAATCGCTCGGCGTATTGGATATTATCGGGAAGATCTCGGAACCGGAAATTGTCGGGAGCGCGAAAAGCGGGCTTATGGCCGTGCAGGATGTGGATATCCATGCGTATATGGAAACAACCGATTTAAAAAAAGTCGCGGCGCTTCTTCCGCTTTTCGCGCGAATGCCTACGATTCAGAAAGTACAGTTCAATAACTATCGGGAATTGCGTCGCGACCATCGCAAGGATAGAGTGAATTTTCCACATGGTTACTATGTCGGCTTGCGTTCCGTGGAACCGTCGGGGGAATGGAAAATAGATATGTGGTTTGGTGATAGAAGTGCGTTTAATGATTATTACGAGTTCAAATTGGATAAACTCACTGATGAACAGAGACTCGCTATTTTGCGTTTGAAAGAAGAATATAAAGCCGAGAAAGGGTACAAAGATGGCGCGATAAGCACCGATTTCTACAAGGCGGTACTTGAAGGTAACGTGCGAACACTCGAAGATTTTCAGCGATATATGCAGAAGGGGAAATGAGAAAAGGCTCGATTTTTGGTATAAAATTCTTGTTATCATATGGAAAAGGCTGGATTGTTGGTATTGGATGAACAGTATTTGGTTGTTGAGAGGCCCTCCCTCTTGACGTCCAAACAGTCCGGTGTAGTATTTAAAATGGAGCCAGAAAGTGAGTGTTTCTATGAGTACAAACAAAGAAAATACTAGAGAACTGGCTCCAGAACCGGTAGTCACAGCAAATGGGAGACTGTTCCCCTGCCCGTCCCTTGGGGAATGGTTTACTCTGGAGGCAATTGATGCCCACCCACGCTTGAGTCTTTTTGACGAGGTGGTGCTGGTGCTTCCAGAGGATAAGGTACTCGAGTTTGCAAGCTGGCATCAGTTTTGGTGCCATCTCGTTCGCCACCGCGTAAAAACGGTGGCGATTTCCTTTTCAAGCGATTCTACGAACACGGCTCATTAATGTCGCGACTCTTTGTTGTGATATTCGTTGATCATAACTTTTCACGTTTGTTTCATTGTCTGTTGGTAGTCCGTCCTTGAGAGACGTGCTCACAATAGCCCCGTCCGCGAGTGCCATCAGGGTTCCTGCATTTTCAGCAGTCAATCCGCTTCCGATAATGATTGGGAATTGTCCGGCAGTTTTATGTACCCTCATAAGGTCTTCGTTGCGCGGGGCTTTACCTGTCCACGTGCCGGTTACAATAAGTGCGTTAGCATCTTTGTTGATGGCGAGACGCGCGGACTGTTCAAGTGAATAGGGAGAGAGGAGTCTGGAATGCTTCACGTGTATATCAGCCAATATTGCCACGCTGTGGGCGCTTACCGCTTTTCGATACGCTGTCGCTTCATCGGCGCAAGCCTTCATGATTCCGTACGAAGTCTCCACCGTGTCCACGAAAGCAGGGATACGGACAAACTCTAGCCCAAGTTTTTTAGCGATATCAAGCGCTGTTTTATAATCATTCCACAACACGCTAATCCCAAGGGGTACCTTCGCATTTTCTTTCAGACTTCTGCCAATATCGAACATAAAGTCCTTACTGTATTCAGATATGAATTCCACGTGGGGCGTGTCGTAGTTATTCTCGAAGATGACCGCATCTATACCACCACCCTCGAAAGATGCGAGATCGGAAAGCGCATTTCCGCGTGCTTTTTCAAGATAGATAGTATCGTTTACTACTGTAGTAGGCGGTAGGTGTATTGCCCCGATAATTGTCTTTTTATCTTTTCTTAGAATCATGGTACGAACTGATATTAACGATAATTGACGATTATGTAAATATAACGTAGCTTATTGCTAGAAAGGAAATTGATCTATGATAACACCCTTATTGACCGATCTTCGAAATGAATACGCGTCCATTAGACGCATGAAATATTTAGGTATCCCCGGGATTTACCTGGTGGACTCAGGCCTTTCTGGCCCAACGGTTGGAGTTACACTCCATACGCATGGGAATGAGCCGTCGGGTATGGCGGTTGTGTGGCATCTGCGCCACTATTACCAGATTTGGCAGCGGCTTATTCGCGGGAAGATTTTCTTTGTCGTCAACAATCTCAGGGCGGCTGAAAGGTTTTATTCTGCGAGGTCTTCTGAAAAGAAAAGACTTTGTCGTTTCGTTGACCTTAATATGAACCGTTTGCCCGCGGATCTTATGACAACAAAGCGTGGTAGTGGTTTGTACGAAGTCAAACGTGCGCGGCAACTCAAGAATGTGTGGGGCTTGTTTGACGTAGCGATTGATATTCATAGCACACATCAAGAGTCGAGACCGATGATAATCAACTGCGGAAGTTATGATCCGGTTCTTATCCATGGGTTTCCGATTAAAACCATCATCCTTGATATCGAGAAAGTGCAGGTAAGAAAACCAGCCGCAGCATTCTACGGTTCTCGTAATGTCCAGGTTCTCGGCATCGAGGCCGGATCACACGAAAATCCGCGTTCGTTCGTCACCGCGATTACGTGCGTGAAAGCGTTACTCCAGAATCTAGGAATGATTCCAGGGACAAATATTGCCAACAAGTTGAGCAAGACCGCACGGGATACGTTTCGTGTCATTGGCTCCGTCTTCTTTTCCGATAACAGCTACGAACTCACTCGAGAATTCAAATCATTTTCGTGGGTTGAGGCAAACTCAATTGTTGCAACTGGTAAGGAGAAGCCAATTACATGTCCGAAGAGTTGTTATGTGATTCTTGCCCCTAAGGGGAGAAAGCCGATGAGTATCAAAGAGGAGGTGCTCTTCTTTGCGGATCGAGTAAAAGGATAGAAAAAGGACGAACCGAAAGGTTCGTCCTGTTTTTATGCGGAAGGATTTCTGAAAACTCCGCCACTCGTTTTGATGAACTTTTTGAGCGCATAAATGGCTTTGCCATTCTGAATCACCTCGAGGCATTCAACATACGCTTGAGACAAGATTACTCGATTCACTCTGTCGCGAACAATGATATCTTTGCGTGTGATGTAGCGTTCCGCGATAAGACCGAGCGCCGCATTCATGGCAAGATATTGAGACAGGTGCTTGTTACTACCGGTGATAGCTTGGTAATTCGCTTGCTGTATCTCTACGCGGTTGTTCTTGACGCGCACGGCATCCGGGTCGATTTTTGTGCCGAAGTCCTCCGGAGAAACGACGAAGGTCCCTAGGAACGTATCGGCGTATCCGAGCGATACAACCGACACGAAAGGAGAGAGTTCATCGAGAATGGAGTACTTTTTCACTCCTTGCGCCCCAATGCTCGTGCCTCGTGGCGCCTCTTCGGAGAGACCGGTGTCCGCTATGATCCCTCCAATTCGCTGTTTTCCTCTCGCGTGGAGGATGTTATAGGCCTTCACCATGGTTTCCGGATGGACTCTCCGATTGACGCCGATGACCTTGTTAATAGTCGTTTGCGGGTCGAGTGGGGGAGTCATCGGTCCGATGACATGGTTGACTGTCTCCATCATCAGAAGGTGCGAAAGGTCGTGAACGGTTTTTGCCCAGTGAGCATCGAGGTAACAGAACCCAGATTTTTTCAGCACTGATAAGAGCTCGTGCTCGGTTTCGAATGCCGTTTTCGCTCCAAACAGCTCAATACTGTCGGTGCTGCCTATGCTCGAAGTGTTGCCGTACGATCCGTGTTTGACGGTTTTGATTCCGAGCCCGACCAAAACGAACGACATCAGAGTCGAAACATTGATAGTCTTGCAGACCACCCCGTTTCTTCCGAAGCCGTTATCACCGCCCATGCCGCAGGTTTCGGTTACAGCATCGAGTTTGAGTCTGATAACTGTGTCCATCATAGCCGCGGTAGCCATGCCGGCTATTTCCTCGGCAGTCAGATGGCTGAAAGATTCCTTTGCCGCCATCAGCTGAAGAAACGCTGTTCCGCTCGCGAGGGCTCGATCATGCTCAAATTTAGCTCCCATCACCCGCGAGACGAATCGTTTGAGGTATGAATAGAAGCGATGGTTGGTCGCCATCAAAACATAACACATGCCCACAAATGCTTGTTCGTAGGTTAGGTGCCGGCCTTCTTTGATTATGTGGTCGAGGTCTCGCAGTTGGAAGTGTTCGATCTCGGTGACAAGTGGCATATTATTCCTGATTGCCGTTTCGGTGTCTGCGTGACGGAGCGCGATTCTCTCACGCGCGTGCTGCTTTTCCAGCCTGAATCCCGACAAGGATATCTTTGAGATCTTGTTCATATTTCATCCTTTTCAATGTACGTTGTGGTTATTTACTGCGGTTACAAAAATCCCGCCCTCGATGCACAAAAAAATTGTGCAACAAGGGCGGGATTCATCCGCGGTGCCACCTTGCTCTACTTTACGCCTATAGCGCAAAGTCTTGTACCGACTCAAGTCCTCCTATCGGAGCGACATCGGTTTTCCTATGATTACGGAGGATGCCGGGTTCCACTGTCGCAGAAACCATCCTGTCTTGCCATTCAGGCAAGACGTGCCAAGGCCCAACCCCCAATAGCTGTGTAGCTTGGGGACCGTGGCATAGATATTGCGTTTGTTAAGCTCTGGCAGACATCCTACCTGCCCCCATCTTTTTGTCAAGCACTTTGCTTTTTTTGTGGTTATGAGTTAGACTGCTTAATAGTTTCGGTTTGTTGGCAGGGCGCGTCGGTTAGCTGGTAAACCAGCCGTCTCCAAAACGGCGACCGCAGGTTCGAATCCTGCCGCGCCTGCCATTCAAAAAGAAAGCCCACCGTCTCCGGAGGGCTTTTTTCTAACTCATTTTTTTACGCCAGCAATAGTGATGTACGCCCCTGCTTCGTTTTGGGAGAAGGCAAGGTCTCGGTCAACTTGTGTTACGAGTGCGCGCACCTTTTGCTCCTCGAGGACGTCGTTAGGCAGTACAGACGATATCGCCGGGTGCGTGGAAACTTCGGTCACATGAAGTGAGTGTGAAAAGAGGGCTTTCGCCTCCTCAACACTGTAAGTTTTCGCGAAGATGGGGTATATCTCACCATCGTAAACAACACGGAGACAGTGTTCCTGTTCATCAATCTCCGCCGCGAGACTTACTGGCCATGGCAGGAACGTTTGGTAGACGAGCGCATCTTGGTTATAGAACGAGCAGACAAACCTGCCTTCCGGCACAAGTACGCGCTCAAGCTCGTTGAGCACCTTCTTGATGTGCTTTAGGTCGCTTGCCGCTCCCTGATTCATGTACACTAGTGTCGCCGATGCATCAGCTAGTATAGGTAGTCCTTGCTCCGCGTCAGCCACCTCAAAGCGCACGTTACTTATTTTCCGCTCTGCGGCGCCTGCTCTTGCGACCGCAATCATTGCGGGACTAATATCAATCCCAATGCGGCTTTTGTAGCCTTTCGAGTGTTGAAACAACTCTCGTCCTGTGGCACATCCGATATCAACCAAATTTCCGTCTCCAGGCGACCCCTCAAGATGTCTCGCGATGAGCTCATGTTCGAAAAGCGCATGGATGGTGGTTGAAAAACGGTCCGCACCGTATCGCTGGTTGTATCCAGCCGCGCATTTCTCGGTAAGATCCAAAAGATTGCGCTTAAGGGACTCTTCCGTGTTTGCATCATGGCATTGCGCTGTCTTGTTATGCCACGCGTCGATGAGTTCAATTTGTTCCTTGCAAGACTCACCAATGATGTTGTAAAGAAGTGATGCGGCAAATTGGGGATTCAATCCCCACTGTTTTGCCCACGTGCGTGCCTGCTCGAGTCTGGCATCCTCGATTTCTCTTCTGACAATTGGTTGTCCAACAGCATGTTTTGCTTTCGCGACCTCGCAAGCTAGTTCAATACGTCGAGCCATAAGGTGAACAAAATGCTTATCAACGATAAGAAGTTGCCCGCCTATTTTTTTTAGTCGTTCTTGTGTATTCATTTAATCAAAGTCCT